>JARYLO010000052.1 GCA_029907605.1 Sedimentisphaerales bacterium | reverse complement strand
AGCGGAAGCCCAACAACTACCCCCCCTACCCCTTGTTCTTGGATTATCTTGGCTATTCGTTTGGCCAATCCTGGCCCTTGCTCTAGGACACCAAACGGGCTAGCTATGGTCTGGCCCTCATCACAGATCGCCAGACCCACGCGTTGTGTCCCATAATCGATGGCCAGGTACCGCATCAGAGGTAGTTGCTGGCCCCTCGAGCTTCTAAGTGGTCCAGCAGTTCCTTGAGCCTGTGCGCCTGATCTAGAGGGCAGACCAAGGTAGCATCTTCGCAATGCACGACCACTACGTCTTGCAATCCAATGCAGGCTATCAGGTGGTTAGGCACCTGGCTGATGATCACGGATCCCTTACAATCCAGCAGCACTGTGATACCTGCAGATACTGCATTGCCCAGACTATCCTTACCGATGAGCTCCGCCAGTGCCTGATACGAGCCCAGGTCCAGCCACTGGCAATCCAGCTTGATGGCGTAGATCTGCTGGGCCTTCTCCATGACCGCATAGTCGATGCTGATCCTTGGCAACCTGGGGAACTGTTCCTCTAGGACCAAGTGGAATCGCTCCGAACCTAAGGCCGAACGGATCGCGCCAAGTGGCCCTGAGGATTGCGGAATGAATCTGCAGATCAGGTCCAATATCACCCTTGCCTTCCAAACGAACATCCCAGAGTTCCATAGGTACTGGCCGCTTGCAAGATATGTAGCGGCTGTATCCGGATCCGGTTTTTCCTTAAACGTCTCTACCTTGTGGAAGGTCCGGCCACTGGGACTAGTAGAAGTGTCAGGCCCTAGCTTGATGTAGCCCAACTGTGTACTCGGGAATGTGGGTGTTACCCCGAATACCAGGAGCTGATCAGGATTTAGGTTTATAAACTCCATTCCGTCCTTCAGGACCTGCTGAAAGGCCTGTTCCGGTCTGATCGCGTGGTCCGCTGTAACTACTGCCATTGTCGCATCTGGGTCATGTGGATCCAGGATCGTTGCAGCAAGTGCTATAGCCCCACAGGTATCCCTGATCTGAGGTTCACCAACGATCATGTCCGGTGCAAGCTCTGGCAGCTCCTGGTGGACTTGGTGACGATATTGCTTGTTGGTAAGGACCATGATCCTTTCCGCCGGGATGACCGGTAGGAGCCGCTCAAAACACGTCCTCAAAAGGCTCTTCTTGCCCAACAACCTCAGAAGTTGTTTTGGGCGATCCTGTCTACTCAGGGGCCAAAGACGCCTCCCAGACCCGCCTGCCATGATGACTGCATAGTCCATAAATATGCCCGTTGGGACTCGAACCCAAAACCTTTGGCTCCGGAGGCCAACGCTCTATCCAATTGAGCTACGGGCACATAACCAGTGGTTATCGTAATGGTACCGGTTGCCCAGTCAAGCTCGGCCTTGACAGCCGCAGGTGTTGCACGATATGCTCTTGCCCGGTCGTGTGTAGATCTGACCTGCCAACAGATGGAGATAAGACCGTTTAAGGCATATAGGTTTAACCCTGCAGTCGTAGGGAACATCGGTGCGTGTATCGCCCCCCCTTATGATCTAATAGACCCTTGGTACCAGGAGGAGCTTTACAATAGGAGCCCCTACAACATCATCAGGATCGAGAAGGGTAGGGAACTTCCTACAGATGATACCAGCCAGAATGTCTATACCAGGGCCGCTGCTGAGTTGGCCAGGTGGATTGATGAAGGTGTATTGATCCAGGATTCGAGGCAGGCCATCTATGGGTATATACAGCAATACCAACTGGCGGGCCGTACATACACCAGGTATAGCTTCATTGCACTGGGCCGATTGGTGCCATTTGGGCCTGTAGTCAGGCCCCATGAGCAGGTCTTTCCTGGCCCTGTTGAGGATCGTCTCAGGCTCAAGAGGGCCACTGCCGCACAACTTGGACTGGTCTTTATGCTGTATGATGACCAGCAGAGGCTCTTTGAGCAGATCGCCCAAGGACTCGAGTGCACCGAATCCCTGATAGATATAGTGGATGATCATGGGGTCAGGCACATAGTGACTGCCGTTGCTGATCAAGGGCAGATCAAGGCGATCTGCACTATGATGAAGGATAAGTCATGTATCATAGCTGACGGCCACCACCGCTACACCACAGGCCTGCAATATGCAAAGGAATCAGGCCTTCCTGATGCCCAGTTCCAGATGATGGCCTTTGCGAACATCCGCCAAGAGGGGCTGAGCGTCCTTGCGACCCACAGGGTTGTCCGGGGTATACCAGATCCTTTGGCCAACAAGCTCGTAGAAAGGCTCCAGGAGTACTTTTTGGTCGATAGACTCGATGATCTGCGATCGCTGATGATGGGGCTTGAACGGTTGGCTAAGGAGGGCAGGATCGGTTTTGGTGTGTATATGGGCAAGGACCAGGTACTCCTTGCATCCCTCCGCGACCAGCAGACCTTAAGGGCTGCTAGCCCTGGCAAGGAGGAGGCATGGTATGGGCTGGATGTAGTTGCCCTTCAGGTATTGGTGATGGAGAGGATACTGAATCTTATTCCGCAGGCCAGAGATGGGGGGCCTCAGGTTGAATATATAACCAGCCTTGAAGCCTTGCCGCAGCAGGCAACCGACCTGGTCGACAAAGGGGACTGTCAGGTGGCCTTTATCCTGAATCCAATCAGGATTCAACAGCTTGTCGCCATTGCCAACGCGGGCCTACTGATGCCGCCCAAGTCCACATTCTTCTACCCAAAGATGTATACAGGCCTGACGATCCAGAGGCTTGAAATGTCCTCTGGCCAGAGGCCGTGTAAGGTCTATTCAGAGGTCAAGAGGAGTTGAACAGATGCCAGATTGGAGAAACCCACCGAGGCTGTTTATCCCAGGACCAGTGTTTGTAAGAGAGGATGTACTCAAGCAGCTTGCCAGGCCGCCATTGGGACACAGGGCAAAGGAGTATTCACAGCTTCACCAGGAGACCGTTGAACTGCTCAAGAAGGTGTTGTTCACCCAGCAGCATGTGTTCCTTTGTACCTCCAGTGGTTCGGCGATCTGGGAGGCGGCCATAAGGAATTGCGTTGGCCCTGCCGAGACGGTCCTTGCCACCTGCTGTGGGGCATTTAGCGACAAGTGGGCAGATGTGGTCAGGCTGTGCGGCCGGAACGTGGATGTTCTGAAGGTAGAGTGGGGCCAGCCCATTACACCTGAGTTGTTGGATGCAAGATTGGCCACTGGCAAATATGCTGCAGTGACGCTCGTATACAGCGAGACGAGCACTGGCCTTGCCAATCCGGTCTATCAGATCGCAGAGATGATGAAGGCCAAGTACCCGGAGGTCCTGGTCTTTGTGGATGCAGTTAGTGCGATGGTGGGGATGCCCATCCATTTCGACCAACTTGGCTGGGATGTGGCCTTTGCCTCAGTGCAGAAGTGCTTCGGGATACCGCCTGGATTTACGGTTGCAGTGGTCAGCAACCGGGCCCTTGAGAAGAGCAAGACCATACCAGGCAGGGGTTACTACCTCAATTTCGAGCTTTGGGCAGAGGCTGCGCAGAAGAACCAGACACTCGTCACGCCGAGCATCCCCCATATCTATGCCCTCAGATACCAGGCAGAGCGGCTGGTCAATGAAGGGATGGAGAACGTCTGGCGCAGGCACCAGCAGATGGCGGACTATGTCCGGTCATGGGCCAAGGAGAGGTTCGCCCTGTTCTGCGATGAAAGATATGCCTCAAATACCCTGACCACGATCAAGAATACCAGGGGCATCAATGTGGCCCAGGTGATTGCGGCGATCCAGGCCAAACACAACACCGTGTTCGGCAATGGCTACAAGAAGCTGAAGGACATCACCTTCAGGATCGCCCACATGGGCGATATCACCCTTGAGGACGTACGTCAACTGACCCAGTGGATCGATCAAGAGATCGGCTAGCGGTCAGATCGTCGGGTAATTGCCCAGATAGATGGTCTTGGGCAGAGGTCCTGTTAGGGGACGAGCATACTCTACAAAGCCTGCCGTTACACCATTGCCCTGCTGATTGATGTATTCAGCTGGCAGGCTCTTGGTCTTCTCTGCCACATTGGCCAGGTCTGTGCAGAAGTATTCTACTGCGTATCTGTCACCGTTGCCTATGCGTTTGATGGCAACAGAACCGCTTTGCCGTTCCAGGGCATACCTGACTGCCTGCCGACCGCATTCCCTGGCCTCCTGCACGTCCACAGGGGATTGCAACCCTGCAAAGCTCCTCTGCAAATAACCGAATGTGTCTGCCCTCACCCGCTTTATCCCCAATCTGGCCTTCACCTGGGCTGCAAGGTAGTCTGCCAACGCGCCTGTACCGGATAGTTGGATGTTACCATGGGCGTCGGTCTCAGAGGTCTGGGTGATCTTCTTGGCCCAAGTGACCCCGTCTGTATCGCAGATCCCTTCGCTGACCGCAACTACGCACCTGCCCAGGGCCTTGTAGACCGCCTCCACATCTGCCAGGAACCTGTCCACGGATACCGGTCTCTCAGGCACATATACTAGATGCGGTCCGTCATCATCCCTTTGCTTGCCCAGCACAGACGCAGCGGTCAGGAAGCCGGCGTGTCTACCCATGATCACATCGATCTTGACGCCAGGCAGTGCCCTGTTATCAAGGTCATCTCCCATCAGTGCACAGGCCACGAACTTGGCTGCAGAACCGAATCCAGGGCAGTGATCCGTCACCAATAGGTCATTGTCGATGGTCTTCGGGATGTGGAATGCCCTCAGGTCATACCCGACCTGCTGGGCCATGGCGTTTATGATGTACAGGGTGTTGGCCGAATCATTGCCACCAATATAGAAGAAATACCTCACATTCCGCCTGCGGAAGACCTCAAAGATCCGCTGACAATAGTCCTTATCTGGCTTGTCACGGCTGGAACCGAGCGCAGAGGAAGGGCTTTGTACCAATAGGTCTAACTCCCCCTTGCCCAGGCGCTTAAGGTCTATAAACCTTTCCTTGACGATCCCCTCTACTGCATGTAATGAGCCGTGGAGCCCATCGATCTGGGCGCACTTGCAGGCCTCCTCTATGACGCCGACCAGGGAGGCATTTATGACCGCCGTGGGCCCACCTGATTGACCTACTACCGCGTTTGCCTTTGGTGCTGATGCCATGCTGTTAGACTCCTATCAGACAAGCGGTAGGATTCTAACAGTGGGCCTAACTATAGGCAAGACCCGAGATCATTACCACCAGAAGAATGCTGGCGGATTGTTGTCACCCACCCTACCTATTACCACACCACTGCCCTCCAGGTCATCAGGCGTGGGCTTGAACGGTACCCACTCAACGTGGGTATCCAGGTAGCCTTGGTTGCCACCTACAGGCTCTGCACCTGCGCCCTTGAGGTGACTACTGCTATCCCAGACCTGCCCACCGGTCTGGCCTGGTATGCCGCCAACTGTGATACGACCAAAGTTCCGCCCCCATTTCCTGCCTTGCTCCCTCTGACCCATTATGGAGTCTACCACCAGTTCACGCATGGAAGGGAATTTCTCTGCCGTGGTCCTCAACCACTTCTTCTGGATCTTATCCCTCTTATAGGCCCTAATGGCCCACCCAGAGCCGCGTCCTGCAGCAGTGTCCATGACGTAGCAGTAACCACCAACTATGTATCCTCCAGTATTAACGAACTTGGTACCATCCCAGATACCATTGCCGGTGGGTGGGTTGGTCCCATTCGGGAAGAGCCAGAACAGGTCGTTGAAACGCTGGTGCTGGTCGTTGGAGGGACAATAGAACATATCCCTGGTCATGTTAGTCTTGAGCATGAAGTTGACCGTGCTCCTGTCGATATCCTGCAGCCAGTAACCGCCAAGCTGCGGTAGCGGAAGCTTACCGCTGTTCTCGTCGGCGTACATCGTCATGGCCAGCAGGTGCTGGCGAACCCTGGTAGCACAGCTCCTTTGCCTTGCCTGTTCCCTAACCCTGCCCAGGGCGGGCAGCAGCACACCCATAAGGATTGCGATGATCGCTATCACGACCAAAAGCTCTATTAGTGTAAAGGCCTTTCTCTTCATCTTAGTATCTAGCTCCTTTCGATAGGTCATAAGACCACCAACCGATCCCCGATTCATCCGGGGCCTCACTACCATAGAGTCTAGTACGTGCTTAGCTGTTCCTTCGGCAGGTCCTGTGCGGATCTTTGCATCATATATATGCGCCACCGCTCCATACCTGGGTCGCGAGGAACATAAGATCTACGCCAGTCACTGAGCCCACCATAGCCCGAAGCTATAATCATTATTGCCACCTAGACACGATTTCAGAACGCCAAATCGCGCTTTTCTTTAGCCATTTTACGAATGGGTCATCTGGCGGTGAAACGATGCCTGTACTCCCGCAGGCTCACACCTGTGACCCTGCGGAAGTAACGGGCTATGTGGCCTGGGCTATCGAACCCAGCCCGCCTGGCTATCTCCTTAATGGCCAGGTCCGTATCGACGAGCAACTGCATGATGTGGTTGACCCTGACCCTCTGGATCTCCTGATGGATGGACCTGCGGAGGGCGGTCCTAAACTTATTCTCCAGGACCCGCCTAGATACGGCAGTGGCCCTGACCACATCCATGACCTGGATAGGCCGATCCGCATGCTCCCTTATGTAGCATACCGCAGCCGCAACCTCAGGATCGGTTACGGCCGTGATGTCCGTGGAGACCCTGGCCACTACATGGGTCGGGTAGACCATGATCCGCTGGCCGCTCATAGGTTCACCATGCATCAACCTATCCAGCAGCTCTGCTGTAGCGTAGCCTGCTGCCTCGGTGCTCAAGGCAATGCTGGAGATAGGAGGGTCTGCCAACTCACAGACCAGGGGGTCATTGTCCACACCTATCACGGCCACGTCCTCAGGCACGGCTATGCCTGCCAGCTTACATGCCTCTACCACCTGCAATGCCCTATCATCATTGCAGGCCATAAGGGCGATGGGCTTAGGAAGACTGGTAAGCCAGTCTGCCAGGATGTATTGCTCGTTCTTCCACAGCCGCTTGGTCCTAGACCCGGGCTGGGTGTAAACAAAGACCTCAAGGCCTTCCCTGGAGATCCTTTCCTTGAATGCCACGGCCCTGTTCCTGGACCAGATGAACTCATCATAGCCGCAAAAGGCGAAGTACCTAAACCCCCTCTCCAGGAGGTGCTCGGCCCCCATAGTGGCTATGGACTGGGCGTCGGTCAGCAACGAGGGGAAGCGCTCGTATATCTCCCGGCTGTGTTGGACGAATATCACAGGAAAGTCTGCATGCACTAGCCCCTGGGCCACTTGGACGTCCCTGGCTATGGCACCGTCGATCTTCATGTCCTGCCAGTCTGGCAGGGATGAATCGAGGGCTACAGGCCTCTGATAGATCCTCCAATGGGCATGAAGACGAGAATACTTTGCAATGCCGTACAGAAGCCCCCTGCCGAACTCCCTGGATGTCTCCACGAATACCAGCACGGTCAGGGTCTTGCGGAGCCCGCGACCTGCGTATGACCCGGCAGGTGAGTTGTTAGCAGACATATCCTTCGTCATATAACCCTGACTGCCTGCCTGGACCTTAGATAATAAAGCCACCCGCCTATTACAGGCATACCCAGGATCTGGCTGGCTGCCCTAGCGTAGAGCTGCACCTGCCTTTCGTACAGCGACTCGGGCTGGGCCGTACGGCCTGTCTTGAAATCCACCACCACTAGACCTTGCTTGGTCACTGCTATCGCGTCTATGACACCTTCCACGACACACATATCCTGATCCAGGCCTTGTGCCCCAGCGATCTCAGAAGGCCTCATGGCCAGCACAAATGGCCATTCCCGCAGGACCGTGTTGCCTTTATCGAGGAAATACCTGCCCAGAGGACCTGTAAAAAAGGCCACCAGCCCATCTGCACCAAAACTACCTGCAAGCACAGGGCTGATCAAGCCCCGCTCGACCAGCATCTCTAGAGTGCACCTTACCAGATCGGCGGTTACCTCCTGATCCAGCGGCAAGTTTGCCATCACCAGGTGGGTAGCAGAACCTAGCTGCCTGGCATCCTGTCCCGCCAGGTCCTTGACAGGACCCAGCTCTACGATATGGCCCTGGCCTGTTAAGCCTGTGACCGACCATTTTGCCTTGAACGAACAGGCCTGCGCATATGGGTAGACCCAATTCAATCTCCTATCTAGATCCGACAGGTCCTCCCTTCCGAGTTTGTATGGACCAACCTCATGTTCCTGCAAGGCGCCAAAGATGTCCCCAGGGATCTGATCTTGCATCTGGTGAATATGCACCTCTAGCAGTGTGGGTTCTTGTCCACCAGCGCCCCCAAGGGCCTGAAAACAAGCCGGCTGGTCGTGGCAGGCATATAATGTCCAGGCTAGTAGGTTACCCATCCCCTTCGTCTTGGCCAGATCCCTGATCACCTGCCAGGATCCAGGACTACCGCAAGAGAACCTGCCCAAGTCCAGGATAGCCCTGCAACGATCTAGTGGCATGGCACCTGTCATGATCAGCCTATCCCTTGCCCTTGTGGTTGCGACATAGAATAACCTCAGCTCCTCTGCGATGCCTGCATCAGCCTGCTCCAGGGCGATAAGCTGGTGTTGGGCAGTGGGCCTCTTGTACCTGCCAGCCCGATCTACCACCCTAACCCCTACACCGCGTCTTGGGTCTGCCAACAGGTCTTGGTGCCTCTGTGGCAGGTTGAATGCAGATTCCATATCTGCCAGGATCACGATGGGGTATTCCATGCCCTTGGCCTTGTGGATGCTTATGATCCTGACCGCATCCTTCTGTTGGCCAGAAATGGCCCCTAGATCCTCTGCAGATGATCCCTCAAGGCTGCCTATGAACTCAATAAACCTGGCAAGGGTTGGCCCGCCGGCAGTGTTGGCAAATCCCTCGAACCAGATCGCTTGGTCATGTAATGTTATCAGGTTCTGCATACGGACCTGGCCATCCTCCTGGGCCAGGACACGCCAAGGCAGGCCTGTATCTAGGTATATCTGCCAGATAAGCTCACTTAGGCCTTTCTGCCTGAGTATCTGTCTCCATCGGTCTAAGGACCTCAAGAATACTCCCAGCCTCGCTCCAAGTTCGCCATCCTGACTGGCCTGGCAGTATTCAAGCACCTTCTGTATAAGCGGCTGATCTGTGCCACGCCTGCCTAAAGAGATCTGCACTAGCTGTGAATCGGTGATCGCCACAAGGGGGCCGCGGAGGACTGCTGCCAGCTCTATGTCGTTGTAAGGATTGTCGATGATCTTGAGCAGGTTTAGGCAATCCTGGACCTCTATGGCATCTAGTAGCCCTGTGGAACCACAGGTTACTGGGATACCGGCTGCGCGTATCTGGCGGTGATAGTCCCTGGCGGAGACTGAAGGTGACCGCAACAGTACTACGATGTCGCCGTATCTGGCAGGCCTCATCTGACCGGTCTGTGGCTCACGTATCATAAGGCCAGGGTCTGTACCCACGATCTTGCGGATCAGGCCTGCCACCAAGGCAGCCTGTGCCTGTCGCCCGCTGGGCTGAGCTGTGGCAGGCTCATCCTCCTGTTCTTCATCTTCATCCTGGCCGGAAGTGGTGTCCAATATGTGCAGCTCCACTGCAGGTCCATCCTCCATCTGGTCTGGATTCGCAGGTATCAGATGGGCGGACCGGTCATATGCAAGACCATCGACATCCCTATCCATGAGCCTGCTAAAGACCAGGTTTGCAAAGTCGAGTATCCCTTTGCGGGAGCGGAAGTTTACGGTCAGGTCTACCCGGCTGCCTTCTGTCGAGGCCTGCTGCAGGTGCCTTGTGAATATGCTGGGCTCAGCACCCCTGAACGCATATATGCATTGCTTCAGATCTCCTACACCAAAAAGGCGGCCATCCGCATGGAGCATGCTTAGTAAGGTATGCTGGACAGGGTTTATGTCCTGCAGCTCGTCGATAAGTATGTACTTGTATTGCTTGCGTAATTGCAAGGCGATGCGGGATGGTACAAGGCCGTGATCAGTATCCTCGCACAGGAGCTTGAGGGCATGCCTCTCGAGGTCGGCAAAGTCAAGTACGTTCATCCTCTCCTTGAGCTTAGTGTAGGACTGCTCGAATGCCTGGACCAAGCATAAGAAGGTCTGGACCTGCAAGCGGGCCTGTTGCTCTATCTGTACTGAGCAAGCCGTATCCAGGATCGCCAGGTCTGCAATCCGCTGCAGGTGTCCTGCCAGCAACCAGATCGCCAGGTCTGTACCAGCAGGCCCAGCAGATTGCGGATTGCTTAATGATTTGATGCAGTCTTCTAATTCTAGTCTGAAAGCCTCCCATTCACCGCTAGCGGCAAGGTCATGCAGCTGTCTCAGCCAATCTTCCAAGTCCGACGACCCAACCCGATGACCTATTGTCCCTGCCAACCACCCAGCCCTTGCTGTCAGGACCTCCAGGTCCTGGATCAGCCATTGCCTTGTATTGGCGACTGGACCATCTGGCTGCTCGGCTGCAGCCAAGGCCATCTGGTACCAATGATCACGATCGACCAGGCACTCCAACAGGTGATATGTCCTGATGATGGCATCAGTGATCGTACGAATCTTCCTGTCTGCAAAGAGTGCGTCAAGGCCGGGTTCCAGCTCCGGCTGCTCCCATGCCCACCTGAGGGTCTGGTCTATGGCCTGCTGTTTTAGTATCTCCTGACCAGCCTGGTCGATGATCGTGAATCCCGGGTCAAGGCCGAGCTCTGTGATATGTTCCCTGACGATGCGGTAGCACAGGGCGTGGATGGTGCTGATCTGGGCGGCAGGGATCAGGAGCAGTTGGTTAGCAAGGTGCCGATTGCCTGGGTCTGCTAGGGCAAGCTGCCTTATCCTCTGAAAGATCCTGGACCTCATCCCCTCGGCCGCAGCCTCGGTAAATGTGACTACAAGGATATTCATGGCACTGGGGCAAAGGATCGGGTCTGCAAGCAGGACCGAGGACCTTGCGGTCAGGACCTCCGTCTTGCCAGTCCCTGCAGAGGCGCAGACAAAAAGGTCACCATCACCATGGAATATGGCCCTCTTTTGCTGTTCGGTCCAGGCCACCTTCAAGCCGTTAATCTTATTACTTATCTTGCACACGGTCGAGGAAGTTCTTCTTCTTGATTCGGCTCAGTTGTCGGTATCGACCATAATCTGGCTCGAACCTGCACAATGCCTTGTAGTCACATCTGTGGCAGGCCATCCAGTCCGTATAACGCGCAGGCAAGGCAGGTATCAGGCCCTTTGTAATCTGCTGTCCGAGCGTAATTATTGCCTGCCTTGCATATGCAAGCACTGCCCTAAAGTCCTCAGGTCTCAGGACGTCCCTATTTGTATAGCTTCCATAAGGCTGACCTTCTTTTGTCACGTAAAAGCTATAAAAGTTGCTTTGGCGCCTTGCACTGCCATCCAGTAGCAGGTGGTAACTGCCGTCGAATATGCCCCTTGCCTTACGGACCTGTGGGCTGCGATTACTTGGCCACAGTTCGACCTGCCAGTAGAATGCCCCGACAGGTTCGGCATCAATGAGACCTGCCTTTGCCGCGGATTCAATGGCGATAAGATAGATCGGCAGTTGAAGGTCGAGGCAGTGCCAAAGATCTGACCAATCGAAGCTGCGTTCGCCTGTCTTGTAGTCCGTGACGATGACAAGATGTCTTTCCCCGCTTGTAGCCATATCCGCGCGGTCTATGCGGCCGGATATGAAGATGGGCATACCATCCGGCAGGTCCAATCTCGTCTGGCCAAGCGGGTCATCCTGCCTGCCGAAGGCGGTCTCAACTATATACGGCCTGAACAGACCTGCCTTCAAGACCTTCACCATGTCCAAGAGGCAGTCGGTTAGGGTACGGCACGCCCTTTCCAATTGATAGCGTTGGAATCTACCCCTGCTGGCGAAAGTGGAAAGGAATGGGTCTGCGTCCACGACCTGCCATAGGGTCTTATCCACGTATCCTGCCAGCGCCTCTTCTTCATCGATAAGCAGATTAGGACCATATCTGGCTACAAGCTCGCGTAGGACCAGGTGATACAGTTCGCCGAGCTCTAGGGGCCGAAGCTCGAACCGGGCTGCAGGCCCAACCCCCAGTACGTACCTGGCAAAGTATTGGAAAGGGCAGGCAGCATAGGTCTCAAGCCGGCTGGATGAGGTATAGAGGCCATTGGCGAACAACTGCCTGACCACCTCATCATCCAGGACCTGTTGGGCACCGGTGGCTAGGGGCTCTTGCAGCCAACCTTGGATAGATGGCGGGCAGGCAGATCCGAGGGATTCAAGGGCCTCCTGGCGGTCTACCCTCCCTTTGAAGGCCAGCTCCATCAGGTCGTACCAATCCTGGGGGCTGTATGTATCGATCGCATCTGTTGCATCCATTGGCTCGAGGCCCTCGAACAGGTCCATCAGGTCCTTTACCAATGGAGATGGCTCGAGGCTGGTGCCGCGCTGGTCTTGCAGTGGGTAGCTGACTACCAATTGCCGCCTGGCACGTGTGAAGGCCACGTATGCCAGGTATCGCCAACTGGCAAGCAGCTCCGAAACCTGTGGTCCGAGCCTGACCCCCATGGACCCAGCCCGCTCCAGATCAGCCCCAGAGAGTATCCCGGCGTCTGGTAAAGGCGAGGGGAAGTCACGTTGTGTGGCCCCTACTATAAAGGCAACCTCCAACTCCGGATGCCTACTGCGCTCTATGGTGCCTACCAATACCTGATCGAGCGTTGGGGGTATCAATGCCAACCTGGCCTGGGATACAGCTGCCTTGAGGATCTCGAACCATTGCCAGGCAGTTGCGGTCACAGGGCCGAATACCTCCACTAGCTCCTCGAGGATCATATCAACCATGGAGCTTGCCTGCTGATGTTCCTGGCTGGTCGACTGGTCGCCATCTGCCTGACACCACTGGACCCAATTGGCCAGGGCCCGTCCGGTCTCCAGTGTCTCGAGCAGCCGCCTTAAGGCCCTTACCAGGTCAGCAGCGGCGATTTGGCCAGCCAGATCTACCTTCAGTTGCAGTAGTGGCCTGATAAGGTCCATACCAGTAGCATTGACCTGGTCCAGATCGAGCCTGCCATTGCAATGGTCTCTGTAGGTCCATGGCCTAGTACCGAGCCAATCCGCAGGCCCTATCCCAAAGGCCTGGCAGTATGACTGGAGCTCTGCCAGCTTGTAGTCGTCAATGGACGTCAGGCCGGTCTTTGCGTATTCGAGGATGTCCTCGGTCTGGAACCCCCCTACCACTACCTCCATCGCCTTGAGCAGCAAGACTCCAAGGGGATGTCTGGCTAGGGGCCTTGGGCTGTCAAGGAAGAAGGGTATCGAGAATCTTGAAAGACACGCCCTTAGATATGGCTCGTAGGTCGTTATGTTGGGGCAGATTATGGCGATCTGCCTGTACCTGAGGCCCTCTTCCTGTACCAGGGCACGTATGGTCCTAGCCACTGCCTCTACCTCGGTCCTTGGGTCTGGGGCCTGCAAGATCCTTATGCGGTCGTCTGCAGGCATCCTTGTCCTTGATCGGTATATGGATGCCTCTACATGCCATAGCGATGTACCAGAGGCAAATCGCCTCTGTTTACGCAGGAGGATCGGCTGGTCGATCGGTATCCCCAGACTGGCGGTGCCTTGCAACAGTTGGCAATAGGTAGACTCGGTTGGGTAAAAGGGCCTGGTCAGGTCGTCGAGCTGCCTGGATGGGTCGGCCAGGTCTATGGCATCTGGATCCAGACAGAGGGCGATCTCTGCGAGGCAGACCTGTTGGAGGAGCTCCTGAAGCATGAGCATCTCGAAGCCTGTGAATCCAGCAAATCCATCTACCCAGCACTTGGAGCCCTCAAGCCATTGGCATGACCTGATCGCCTCCCTTGTCCTGGCCAGTTCTACCTGTGGATCGATGAACCTGCCTGCAAGTTGTCTGTGGTACTCCTTTGCTATGGTGGCGATGTCAGCCAGCTTTGCGGCCAAGGTATCTAGGTCATTACTTGATCGGAGGGACCTGACAAGCTGTTCAAGTTGGTCCTCGCTGACCGCATGGTCATACAAGGAGATGATGGTTTGGGCGATTGCCCCTGCCCAACCAGGCCTTGTCTGTGACCTGTCGAGGGCCTCCAGACGACCGCTCAGATCCGACAGGACCTTCTGGATCAACATGTACCTGCCGATCTCCGATACCTGGGTACTGGCCATATTCGTGCCCAATACCAGTTGGCGGAGTCGGTCGAACGAGATGATCCGCAGCCTGTGGAAGCCGGGAGCCTTCAGACGTGCAAGTACCTCAAGGGTGGTCTGGTGTGTGGCCTGCTCTGGCACCAAGAAGAGCAACAAAGGTCCATGCGGGCCAGCCTGCAGTTCTGCTGCGATCTGCTCTATGCAGTAGTGCGTCTTGCCGGTTCCGCTGGTGCCAAGGACGAATCTGACTGTCATAGGTTTGTGGCAGGTGTATCAGAATACCTGCGTGTTGGCAACCATCCTCCTCATCCGCCACCAGGCCGGTGAGACCTGGTGGCCTGCCTTCTAAACCTGCTTGGGCTCAGACCTGTGGCCCTCCTGAAGAGCCTGCAAAAGTGGGCAACATTATCATACCCGCACCTGGCAGCCACCTCCTTGCACCTTAGGGCCGTAGATCGCAGTAGGGTCTTGGCCGCCTCCAGCCTTAACTGCTGCTGATATGCAAGGGGTGGCTTGCCGAAGGCCGCGCGGAAGGCCCTGAACAGGTAGCCCCTTGAAAGACCTGCCATCGTGGCCAAGGTCTCAGCGGTGATAGGCTCAGGATAGTGCATCTCTATAAACTGCCGCACGTGCAAGAGGCGTTCGTCCGGTACAGGCTGAACGGTCTGGAATTGTGCGCAGGACCAGACCAGTGCATCGAGCAGGCAACCAAGGCTGTATTGCCAGCAGTAATCCGCTGTGTTCGATCCGCTCCTGGCATGATCTGTGATCCTGAGGATAAGGGACTCCAGGTGCAGGGCCTTTTCTATAGGGATGCGTTGCCAAGGCCTGAGGCTCAGTGGTAGACCTGTAAAGAGCCGCAGTACCTGTTCTAGCGAGATCTGCAATGTCCGGCCGCCCTGCGTCTCGAACGAGAATGTCACCTCCGAGTAGACCGCTTGCCGTCTATAGCTGACAAAGTCGTGCCACTGGCCAGGGGAGACACAAACTACCGTGCCTGGCTCTGCCTCTATGACCTGCCCTTCCAGGGAGAACGCCCCGCTGGCCCTGGTATAGACGACAACGTGGTAGAGGTTATGTTTGTGAGGCCTGAATGTGTCTGGGGGTCCTACGGGTCTATCCTGGCCTACTGCCGTGTGGTGGATGCATGGGTAGTAGCATTCGTTCTCATAATAGAGGATCATGGCCTGGGCCGAGAAGTCGGACCTCTGGGTTCGCACAAACCTGAACATGACCTCACTCGGACCCCAGTCCAGGGCACTCCTTCACACAGCCAGCAGGATAGACCTTACCTGGTGAATGGGCGATCAAGGATTCGAACCTTGGACCCGCTGATTAAGAGTCAGCTGCTCTACCAGCTGAGCTAATCGCCCACTTATCCATTCAAGGATACCTAGACCAGGCCATGTTTTCAAGGGGTTTGGCCTCGAAGGGTCAGCCAGGCAGACCCTTGGCCTGCCTGGCCTATTATCTATATACGCGCCTTATGTCGGTTTTCGCAGAAAGCCTAAGGCAGGCTCAGCCAGTAGCCAAGCCTCTCGGCCCTTATCTGGAGCAGGCTTGGGCCCGATCCAGATACCACCGTGACCTCAGCCGTGCCAACTAGATAGGGTCCTGACCTGGTCTGGGCTGAGACCTTAAGCGTATACCTGCCGTTATCCGGACCTATGGCAGATAACAGCCTGTGCCTGGCTATAGAGCCCACCAGGGTGTGCCTCTTCTGTTGGTAGCGGCTATCCTTGACAAGGTCTCCCACAACCTGCACATGGCCATCCGACCCGACCAGATATAGCCTTATAGGCCCAGATAGGTCTAGATCCGATAGCCCCATCCCCTTTGGCAGGCAAAGGTAGAACCTCACATCAGGACACTGACTTGCCCTGCCTATAAGACCGGGAGATACCTTCAGGTCCCGTGCTGCTTCTGGACCGATTACATTCACATCTACCGTATCTGTTACCACCCCGTATCCGTCATCGACCTCCAGTACTATCTGGTGCAATCCCACATCAAGCATAGCGGATGAAGACAGGCCCGTCGCTATCACCTGGCCATCTTCCAACCACCTGTAGGTAAGCGTGTCACCGTCTTGATCTGACGCCACCGCCCTTAGGCTCACCTCGGCCCCAGTGTCTATAGGGCAGAATACGACCTGATCAGGTCCAGCATCGACCACTGGTGGGCTATTGACCCGTACGGTCGCTGCAGCAATGCCTGGGGCAAATCCGGGCATGCAGTCGTGGACCGTTAATACAAGGGAGTTTATCCTCTGATCCAGCATTGCGGCAGGGATGATGACGTTGCTATCGCCGATCTTCGTGATGATCGGCCTGCCGTTTAGGCACCAGATATACGTCAGTGCGTCGCCGTCAGGATCGCTTGTCTGTGACCCGTCCACAACAAGATCCTGGCCCGGGGCTACGACGATGTTGTCTGCCTGGCTGATCACGGCCTGTGGAGGGGTGTTCTTGACCACAGTGAGACTGGCTGGTTCAGATGCCCGGATCCCGTCATCTACCTTCAGCGTGATGGTGTTCTGGCCATGCGACAGCTTGTCCACCGGGATCTGGATCCAGTTGATGGTCTCTGTTGATACCTCCTGGCCGGACCAGTTCCAGGTAAAGCTTATGGGATCACCATCTGGATCCATGGATGCAGATCCATAGACATAGATGGATGACTGACGTGCTGGGTCCACATATGGATCTGGTGTAAAGATCCTGGCCATCGGTGGTCTATCGACCCACACAGTCACGCCAACAGGATCCGAATCCGACGTGCCATCGCTGACCGTAAGAACTACCGCGTTCTCACCGTGCAGTAGATCAGCAACTGGGATGGCTATGTTGGGCTCCAGGGTGGTGAATGTCCGGTCCGACCATGTCCAATTGAAGCTCAATTGATCCCCATCTGGGTCATAGGATGCGGAGGCATCGATCTTGATCTGGGCCGTCTGTTCAGGGTTGACTATTAGCGCCGGCTCGATTGCATTGATGGCAGCTACTGGCCTTGTATCTGCCCATCTATGACGTGGTAGCTTGCCTAGTGGGAACCCCCAGATCTCCGTATTCCACCCTGCCTGCTCGAATATTGCCGAGGATGACAGCTCTTGCCTGGGCAGGCCAAGAATACCGAGTAACTGTGGCAGGTTTCCAGTTGGGCCAAGCCCTAGGTCGGACGCAAAGAAACAGCCAGACACCTGCAATGAGGCCTGGGCCAGACCGAAGAGCCCTCCCCCCTTACCAGACGGCGCGTATACACCTTTGGGATCCGCATAGCAATTCGCGACAAGCCCGCCTGCATCCCCAACCAGTCCGCCTGCAAGGCCTTGCTCGCTATGGACTAGACAACTTGCCCAGCAGTCCAGGATCCGCCCTTGGCTGGTCCCTTGCCCAATGGATTCGAAGCTAGAGCTACCCACCAACCCGCCCGCAATACTGCCTGCTACATTGCACCTGGCAAAAGACTCCAGGATCATGCCTCCGGCATTCCTGCCGACAAGGCCACCGACATGTACGTCCACCCCAGTACCTGCGACCATCCCTCCCTCGACCCCGCACCTGCGGACTACTCCACCGGGAAGGAGTAACCCTGCAAGGCCGCCCACGTGGCTACCAGGCGAGACTACCGTCGGGTCGATCAGTACGAGGTTCTCCACCCTGCCGCTCAGTGCCCCGAAGAGCCCCGTGGCAGGCCTACTGCTTGGTACCATCAGATGCATGATCCTATGGCCGTTGCCGTCGAATATGCCTGCAAATGGGGCGGCCTCTGAACCGATCGGCTCTATGGGCCCAGTGATCACCATGTCCTGCATCAAGACACATGTCTCAGATAGGCCTATGTCCTGCAGATCGGCCTGATTCCAGATCTCCTTGGGCCAGGCAATACCCGTAGACCAAAGCCCAACCAACAACACACAGAGAAGACAGTTTGGTAATCCCTTCCTCATGGCATGATCCTCCTCACTTATGAATCCCTACCTTAATTTGTCCAAGGGGCCGAAAGTGGCTTCTATATACCGCAGACAGGTCTTTTTGTCAAGGATTGATATGCCTATCTTACGCAGATTTTCTAAAACTCCATGCTGGCTTTGTTCTTGGTCTCACAGGACAGCTAGCTAAATACAAGGCGTATGAGCACCTTATTGGTTGTCTGGTCATAGATCAGGCGTCCAGGACAATGGTATCCAGGCGGTTTGAATCGGTAGATCCGGCCTGGCCCTTCCGGACCTGGCGTGTACCACCTAGGGGCGTAAAGACTAGCTCCTCAAGAAAGACGGGCCTGTGCACCCTGCACAGGCCCGTCTGAGTTGTCAATAACAGATGGTGACTACTTACCCAACCTTGTCAGTTGGATATCGTCTATGTACACCATACCCTTGCCACCTGCCTTGGCAGCGTTCCTACTACCTAT
>JARYLO010000051.1 GCA_029907605.1 Sedimentisphaerales bacterium | reverse complement strand
GTTGTTGCTATTGCTGATCAGGGCCCAGTGGCGGGGCAGGCGTTGGACAAGGACCGTATTGCAGAGGATGGAGATCCTGTAGACCCTGATCGATAGCGCCCGTAGCTCAATGGGACAGAGTATTGGGCTTCGAACCCAAGGGTTGCAGGTTCGAGTCCTGCCGGGCGCGGGGATATGTCAGGCGGCCTGTGGCCGCCTTTTTTATGGCTGGTTCATGTATTCATACAGCTTCATCAATGCATCCCGCCTGATCTGCCGTATCCGCTCCCTTGTGAGGTTCATCTTCTGTGCTATCTCCAACAGCGACAGTGGTCTAGAACCGTCGAGCCCATAATGCCACCGCAATACCTGGGCCTCCCTGGGGTCTATGCGGTCCAAGAGCCGTATGGCCTTGTGCTGTTCCTCATCCGCCTCCAGGGGTTCTTCAGGCCTGCAGACCTGCCGGTCCGAGAGTGTCGACTCCAGCCCGCGACCGTCTTGCTCATCCTCGTCTATGGGACTGTCGGTACTTATGGTCAGGGCCTCAACGATCCTCAATACCTGCCTGGCCTTCTTTAGGGGTAGCGACATGGCATCGGCCATCTCCTCAACGGTAGGACGTCTGCCCAACTGAGCCGCAAGATCAGACTCGGTCTTCTTCCATTGGTTTATCAGGGCCACCATATATGTAGGTATGTGCAAGGGCCTGCAGTTCTCCATGATGGCCCGCTTGATGGCCTGCCTGATCCACCAGGCAGCGTAGGTGCTGAAACGTGTGCCCCTGTCTGGATCGAAGTAGTCCACTGCCTTGATAAGCCCCAGGTTGCCCTCCTCAATAAGGTCCCCAAGGCTCATGCCTTGCCCTGTGTAACGCTTGGCGATATTGACCACCAGTCTGAGGTTGCTGCGGACCAACTGCTCACGGGCCCATGGATCATTGTGTTCCCTGACCAACCTGCCCAGATGCTGCTCCTGCTGCCAGGTCAGTAGTGGTGCCTCATCGATCTCCTTGAGGTAGTCCTTGATGGTTATATCGAACGTAGCGATAGTAACCCTCCTGCCTGCATGGTCTTATCCCATGACAGGTCAACTAATGATTGACCTCTAACTTGCCTATACCTATCGTCCAGCAACCATTGCTGCAGTCTCTATATCGGCCTGGACGTTGAGGTGGATTAGCAAGGACCATTGGTTGGGAAGCAGCCTTCACAAGGCCCCTGCGTTGCGGATGCCACTATTACCAGGTATACTGTGCATGCGTTGTCTTAGGGACTCTAGATGGATCTTTGAAAGGGTAGGAGCATGGCGACCAGATACTGGATATCTGTGACAGCAATCCTGTTGGTAGGGCAGGCGATCCAGCCCAGTTATGGGGGGCCATCCATTACGGTCATGGCAGACAGACCTGGCCCAAAGATCAGTCCGACCATGTGGGGGCTCTTCTTCGAGGACATCAACTTCGGGGCAGATGGGGGGTTGTATGCAGAGCTGGTCAAGAACCGCGGTTTCGAGTTCCCTGAACCCCTGATGGGCTGGGTCAAGCTCAGCCCAAGCCTTGCACAGGGCCAGGTATCTATCAGGGAAGATGACCCATTTGATCCAGCCAATCCCCACTATGTGCGGATCGAATCTGCAGGTACGGCCCCATTGGGGCTATGCAACCAGGGCTTCAGGGGTATCGGGGTCAGGGCTGGTAGGACCTATGACCTGAGTGCATGGGTCAGGATTGTTAACGGCAGCCCATCGGTAATAGCCCAATTGGTCTCAGAAGACGGCGTTACGCTAGCAAGGGCCACGCTTCAGGTCGCAGGCCCAGGATGGACCAAGTGTAAGGCTGTATTGCAGCCAACTGAGACGGACCCAAAGGCAAGGCTCTATGTGCTCATAGAAGGTAAGGGGATAGTAGATCTGGATATGATATCCCTCTTTCCGAGGGATACCTGGAAGGGCAGGCCTGGCGGGCTCAGGGCAGACCTGGTCCAGATGCTGGCTGACCTAAGGCCTGGTTTTCTGAGGTTTCCAGGTGGATGTATTGTAGAGGGCAGCGACCTATCGAAGCGGTATCAATGGAAGAACACCATAGGGCCGGTCGAGAAACGCCAGTGCCTGATAAACCGTTGGAATTATGAATTCCTACACAGGCCGACACCGGACTACTACCAATCCTTCGGCCTGGGCTTCTTCGAGTTCTTCCAACTGTGCGAGGATATAGGGGCAGAACCCCTGCCGATACTCAACTGCGGCATGGCGTGCCAGTTCAATTCAGGTGAGCTGGTGCCACTTGATCAATTGGATCCTTACATCCAGGATGCCTTGGACCTGATAGAGTTTGCAAACGGCCCTGTTACCAGCACATGGGGGCAAAAAAGGGCACAGATGGGCCATCCTGAGCCATTTAACCTGAAGATGCTTGGGATTGGCAACGAGCAGTGGGGACCACAGTATATAGAGCGGTACGAGAGATTTGCCAAGGCCATAAAGGCAAGATACCCACAGATCCAGTTGGTTGCTGCCGCTGGCCCCGATCCAGACGGCCAGAGGTTCGACTATCTTTGGCCTCAATTGCGGAGGCTAAAGGCAGACATCGTAGATGAACACTATTATAGGCCTCCTGCTTGGTTCCTAGACAACACCGACAGATACGACAAGTACGACCGCAATGGTCCAAAGGTCTTTGCTGGCGAGTATGCAGCACAGAGCATCCAGACCGTCAGCCCGCGGAACAGGAACAATTGGCTCTGCGCGCTGGCGGAGGCGGCCATGATGACCGGCTTTGAACGCAATGCAGATGTGGTAGTGATGGCCTCATATGCCCCGCTCTTTGCACACGAAGATGCATGGCAATGGAGGCCGAACCTGATCTGGTTCGACAACCTGAATGTCTACGGTACACCGAATTACTATGTCCAGAAGCTGTTCAGTACCAATCGTGGTGATGTCGTAGTGCCAGTGGAATTGGATGGGGTACCCTTGGCCACAAACGGAAGGCCTAGGCTTTATGCCTCTGCTAGTTTGGACCAGAAGGCTAAGGAATTGATCGTCAAGGTGGTCAATGCCACTGGCAATGGGCTGGCTGTATCCATGAAGATCACGGGCATCTCGCAGCCCCGGTCGCCTGCAAACATCATCACTATGGCAGCAGATCCAGAGGACGAGAACTCTGTAGCCAACCCGACGAAGGTCTCACCGGTCAACTCGACCTTCCAGATATCCGGACCGGAATTCACATATGCATTCAAGCCATATTCGCTGACGATCCTGCGGATCGGTCAAGGCAGCTGAAGGGGACCATATGGGTATATTCCTTGACGATACTAACCTCTCTACAGACGCAGGCATCTACCAGGAGTTTATCTCTAACCGATCCTTCAAGGATGCAGATACCCCTGAATACTGGCAACTGTGCCAAAAGGAGGCAACTCCAGTATGTCCGTAGATACTAGCATGCCCTTGAATCCCCTCAGCAGCCTCAAGAGGGTCTAACCAGATGTTTACAGGTTTGATCGAATCTATCTGCGAGGTCAAGGCGGTCCAGCGGGATAGCCAAGGAGGGGTCGTCTTGTCCGTTGCTATCGGTCAAGCTGCTAGCTCGATCAGACCTGGTGACAGCGTGGCCATCAATGGGGTCTGCCTGACCGCAAAGACCGTCCAGGATGGCTGTTGCATGTTTGATGTGGGCCCACAGACCCTAAGCTGTACTGCACTAGGGGTCCTGAAGGTAGGCGATCTGGTCAACATGGAACTGCCTTTACAGGTCGGAAGTAGGCTCGGAGGTCACTTCGTCCAAGGCCACGTTGATGGGGTTGGGGTAATCAGGACCATCGTTCCTGATGGGCACTACCGTCGTGTTGGGATCGGTGTAGATCGGGGCCTGCTGGAGATGCTCGTCCCAAAGGGATCAGTGGCAGTAGATGGTGTCAGCCTCACCGTCGCAGGACTCCAGGATTGGGGCTTTTGGGTGGCCCTGATACCATATACACTCAAGGTCACTACATTGGGCAGGTTGGAGGTAGGTAGGTTGGTGAATATCGAGGTGGATATGATAGTAAAGGCCGTAAGGCAATACCTTGGCCAGATCCTCAATGCCCAGACTGGACTGACATTGGATCGACTGAGGGCAGCGGGTTTCTGCTAGATATGAACAGGTCCATCTACCAGATCAATCAATCTGACCTGCCTGTGATCGGTATCACCATGGGTGACCCAGCGGGCATAGGACCTGAGGTCATAGTAAAGGCCCTTAATGACCCACTGATCCGTCGGGCCGCCAGGTACATCATCTTTGGTCTGGATGAGCAACTCGGTTATGCAGCAGATGCAGCGGAGATAGGGCCTTTTTGGGGTAGGTTACCACATGAGAAGGTAAGCCGGGACAATCCCTATCGGGTGGTTGTCGCCGACTATGATGAATTCGCCGTGCCCGCCCTGTTTGGTGGGGCCAGTCGTATAGGTGGACAGCTTTCGATCAGATTCTGTCAGGACGCCATAGATGCAGCGATGGGGGGCATGATCGATGCAGTGGTCACCGCCCCCATAAGCAAGACCAGTTGGCGGCTGGCAGGTGCCAAGTGGCCTGGCCACACAGAGCTGTTCGCAGAGCGGACAAGGGCCAAGAGAAAGGCCATGATGTTCGTAAGTGGACCCTTGAAATTGGCCCTGGCGACCGTGCACGAGGCCCTCTTTGAGATCAGACACAAGTTTACGATAGGCAGGGTCTTCGAGCCTATAGACCTCTTGAATGAGGCGCTTAAGGAATACTTTGGCCTGGAGAGACCAAGGATAGGGGTCGCTGGTCTGAATCCCCACGCAGGTGAGGAAGGCCAGTTCGGAGATGAAGAACAAAGGATCATCATTCCTGCCATAACCCTTGCCTCGCAACAAGGCATACAGTGCTCTGGGCCCTACAGCGCTGATACACTTTTCTTGCGGGCCATAAAGGGTCAGTTCGATGGGGTCGTTGCCATGTATCATGATCAGGGTCTAATACCTGTAAAGCTACTTGACCCATTAGGGGCGGTGAACGTGACCCTGGGTCTACCCATTATCCGCACCTCACCTGGCCACGGCACTGCCTTTGACATAGCAGGCAAGAATATGGCAGATGAATCCAGCATGAAGTCTGCCATCAAGATTGCCATACACATGGTCCAGTGCAGGCGTACCGCCCAGAAGGTGGGCCGTTGAGGGTAGCTGGCAGCCCACCTATGCAAACCAAGAACCAGATCCAGCAACTGCTCCAGGAGGCAGGGCTGCAGCCCAACAAGAGATTTGGCCAGCATTTCCTGATAGATCTGAACCTCATGCGGATGTTGCTCGAGCATGCAGACCCAGGGCCGGAGGATGTGGTACTGGAGGTTGGGACAGGCACTGGATCCCTGACCAAGGCATTGGCGGACCGTGCCGGCTTTGTGGTAGGCGTAGAAGTGGATTCACAATTGGCTGCCATAACAAGGCAGACCATATCACACAAGGCCAATGTGCACCTGGTAAGTGGGGACATACTGGCTGGAAAGCACCGACTCAATGAGCAGGTCAGCCAGGCCATAGAACAGGCCAGGCAGATCTACAAAGGCAGGCTGCTACTGGTGGCCAACCTCCCATATTCTGCAGGGTCTGCAGTGATCGTCAATCTAGTCGTTGGTCCTATCGTGGCCGATGCCATGACGGTTACGGTACAAAAGGAGGTTGCAGATCGCCTACTGGCAGAACCTGGCACGTCCAGCTATGGCATGCTCAGTATACTATTTGACTTGACCGGTCAGGTGGACCTGATCAGGCCGCTACCGCCATCGGTCTTTTGGCCCAGGCCAAACGTAGACTCTGCTATAGTCCATTTTGTCAGGGATCCGGAGAAGGCCGCCAGGATCCTTGACATGGCCACACTAACCCACACCATAGATCTATTCATGGGCCACAGGCGGAAGATGCTGAAGGCCATTGCCAAGTCCCGTAGCGCAAGGTTTCTCAGTATCGACCAATGGCTGATACTGTTCAATCGATATAGGATCGATCCGACCGCCAGGCCACAGGACCTCCTGCCTGAACATTACCTGGAACTAGCCAACAGCCTTGCACGAGGAGAGGTTTAATGGAAAGTAGTCAATGGGTGATGATGCAAGCAGCATATCCTATTGATATTCGAATAAACAATTGCATATCATGAGGAAACTACCGCTTGAGGTCGAGGTGGTCCAGACGCCCAGCACCTAGGCGACCTGGATGCCCCGATAGCCCTCTTCCAGCAAGGGAAAGGCCTCAAAGCGCTTGCTTTCGAGTTGGTCTGTAGATCCTGGCGTTCCAATATTATCCGAACCTACAACCTCATCCGTTTAGTGTCCCAATGATCAATAGAAGACGTCTCTTGTCATCAGTAGAAAGCACAAGAATGCAATTGGCTCAGGGAAAAAACAAGGCTTTTAACAGATGACGACAGCCGATTCAACGCTGATTAAGCTCAGACGTATCGCCATACGCTCATCTACCCCATACCTCGACTAGCGAGGTATGGTCCTTGGTTTTTTTGACCTTTTCTATCTAGCCTAAGTGGTGGATTTAGGTGGGAAGCTATGTATTACTACTGCTGATACCCTCAAGCAGTGGACCCTGTCAGCAGTAACATAGTGTCTCTTGCATAACTGACCTACCGCAGGCCCATAGGCACCTTAAGTTGGCCCAGAAACCGCAATCTGCGATCGATTATCTATACCTCGACCATCGAGGTATGGATGCATAAGCTGCCAATCACGATCATGATGGTTGAGGTTGGCATCACTGGTATCTCGGCAGGCAAAAAGGCGTATATATGGCTGTATTTGGGCCCTCTTATGATGGGATACGAAATGGGTTCCCGGCATTCAGGCTGGGTTAGGAGTTCTGGGCCATACTTTCTATTCCATACGGACACGTCCGTAGGCTATGGCTGGATCGCGTCTGGCCAGTGGCCGTCTGGCATAGATACGGATTGTAACTTGGCCGGGTCCAGTACCACATGCTTTATCCGTTTGCGATGCCAGGTGTAGACGATATGGACTAGGCCATCAGGGGTTTGTATTGCCGCTGGGTAAGAGAATTGAGACTCTGGGCTGTCGAGATATTCAAGTACCATGGCCGCTTGCCAATCCCTGCCATTATGGCTGAGCGCGACGTTGAGTATACCTCGGCCTTTGTGACCGGTACCAGGCTGGTTGCGAGTAGAGTGGTTGTAGACCAGTAACTGGCGGCCGTCAGAGAGGGTTATTGCGTCGATCCCTGAATTGGGGTTAGGTAAGACCGTTGGCTGCATCGCAGACCAGGTCTTGCCGCCATCGCAGGACCAGCTTGTCAAGATCTTGCCTATGCTGCCGCTTCTGCACAGCATCTGGATCCTGCCGTCAGGATATCTCAGCAATGTAGGCTGGATGGCTGGAAGCTGGTTCGGGTCATTGATAGGGCCCGTTAACGACTCCCAGGTCCGGCCGTTGTCGAGGCTGGCCTCTATGTGGACGCGCCAGCCGTTGTCCTCGCGGCTTGAAGGTGCCAGGATCGTGCCATCATCTAGTTGTATGGGCTTGTTCTTGACAGGCCCTATCAGGGCCCCTCCTTGGCGATCCTGGAGCGGCCGAGGCGGTGTCCAGGTCCAGCCCCCATCGGATGAGGTAGTGACCATGCCCCACCACCGGCTCGGGCTAGGTCCGACCTTGTAGAAGAGTATCAGGTCGCCGCCCTTGGGCTGAAATAAGACCGGATTCCAGGTGGGGTAGCGCAACTGGGGTGATTGGATGCCGTCGGCGACCTTTTGTACCTGGGTCCACCTGCCGTCTACCTTGTGGTTGACCCAGATGCCTACGTCCGGATCCCCCTCGGCGGTACCGCCAAAGAATGCACAGATCAGGTTTCCGGGGACCTGTGCGATAGTGGCTGCATGGCAAGATGCGAATGGGGCGTCAGTGAAGACGAATTCCTCAAGTATCAGGCCAGGACGGCGAGCGGTAGATTTATCCTCTGTTGGTGTAGTTTCCATGGGCATGCCACTGCCTATCACAATAGCTACGGTACATATGGCGTTCATAAACCATGCATTCATTTCTCAAGGTCTCAGTCGAATAATGTCATTTGCTGTTGCGGCCTGGATCTACTTATGACGGGCCTTGCCTTGGTCTGCTCTACTAATTCTTTTTGTATCAGTTCCAGGAATCGGCTTGGCTTTGGTTCCAGCATCCTTCCAAAAAGGGACCTCGATCTGGCCCAGGACAGGTATAGCCATTGTCTTGCCCTGGTCATGCCTACATAAAGTAGGCGTCGTTCCTCCTCGATATCGGTCTTTCTGTCCTGGAACAGGCTGTAGGGTATCAATCCCTCCTCGCACCCTACGATGAATACGCACCCAAACTCCAGGCCCTTTGACGCATGTAAAGTCATGAGGCTGACCTTCTGGGCCCTTTGATCGTAGAGATCCGCGGGCTGGGCAAGCTGAATGAATTGGATTAACTGTGCTACGTTAGAGCCGAGCTGCCTGGCCCAGTCTACTAGGTCATGCAATTGCCCTGCCTGGTCCGCGAATGCCGCCTGGATGCAAAGCTCTATTGCCCAAAAGGCAGGACTCCCGGGGTCAAGTCCTTCTATCTGCAATAGGGCAGGGTACTTGCTAAGCCTGGCCTTTAAGAGCGGGTGATCCGGCCAGATAACCAGCCTGAGGCGATCCAGAATGGTCCTAAATGGCTCTCGCTGGTAGAATGGCTGCTCGCCTATGATCTGGTAAGGGATGGAATGGTCTGCAAGGGCCTTTTCGATAACAGGCATCTGTGCGAATGTCCTGCAGAGTATGGCAAAGTCTGCCAGTGTTTGTGTGGCACACAGGCCCTCGCCGTCACTGACCTGGCTATCTATGGAGAAGAACCGAAGCCCGCCTATCATCCGCTCTATGGTCCTGGCCACAAACTCCGCCTCAGCCCTATCTGTCGGGTGTTCGACAAGCTGGATCTTGACGTTCGAACCCAGGCCCTGAAGCATTGATGGCCGGTCAGCCTGGCCAGTCATGATCTGGCCCGATGCAGACAGGATCACCTGCGAGCACCGATAGCTATTTGAGAGCCGGTAGATCCTTGCAGATGGATAATCCTCTGTAAATCTCCTGATGAATCCAACGTCCGCACCCCTAAAGCCATATATGGCCTGATTCGGGTCACCTATGGCAAAGATATTGGATCCATCGTCAGGACACAGGCCCCTTAGGATCTGGTATTGTGCAAGGTTGACGTCCTGGTATTCATCGACCAACACGTATCTGAATCGCTGCCTGAACTGTCCTGCCAGGTTCCCGTCCTGTGATAACAGCCTTGCAGGCCTGCAGATCAGGTCCTCCAGGTCCAATAGGTTGTGAGCTCGGAGGAAATCCTCGTATTGTCGGAGGATCTGGGCAAGCTCAATATCTTCAAGCTTATCTGGATCCAGTAACCGCTGTTTTGCCATTGCGATGGCCTGATCGATCTTGCCGATCCGATCCTTCTTGCAGCCCATATGTGTAAGCAGCAGTTCCCTTTGCCCTTGATCTATGATCACGGGATCTGCCGCGAGCAGTTCTCTCAGTACCGAAAGTCCGAATTGATGGAAGGTACCTACCCA
Source organism: Sedimentisphaerales bacterium (assembly GCA_029907605.1). Lineage (GTDB taxonomy): Bacteria > Planctomycetota > Phycisphaerae > Sedimentisphaerales > Anaerobacaceae > DTPU01. Next base: position 9,561 of record JARYLO010000051.1, on the reverse strand, counting down.
GACCGATTGGGCTTGGTCTTCTGGCAGCAGGGCTGAGAGCCTCTGCCTGACCTGCTCTGCTGCCTTGCGGGTGAACGTGATGGCAAGTATCTGCGACGGTGCGACCCGATGCTTCTGTATCAACTGTGCGATCCTGAAGGTCAACACGCGTGTCTTACCGGTACCTGGACCTGCGAGGACAAGTGCTGGGCCTTGTAAGTGTTCGACCGCTGCAAGTTGGTCTGGGTCCAGTAGGGGCATATCGGTCTGGCCTGGCCGTGGTTGGCGGACGGTCATAGCTTCGGCCCTGCGGTCAGTCTTGCACTTGTAGGATCTATCCTCGCTCTGGATTGGCTGCTGGGGTTGGCCAACGCCGCCAAACAGCAGCGATTGTCTGGCCATCTGGAGCCTATCTTGTTCTGTGAAGACCCTTATGATCCCGTATTGTCCATCGAATCCCTCCTGGATCTGGACCTTACCTGTCCGCATGTTTTCTATGGCCGTGGCCAGTGCTGGGCCTGCTGATCGCAGGGAATCGATGGGTTCGTGTAGCAGTATCTGGAACTCCGATCCAAACCTCTCTATGAGGGATCTGTACGCTTGATCTACCTTCTTGGACCCAGGCCCGGTATCCAGGATCTGTGCGAGGATCTCCTTGAGGGGTATGGCAGACCAGAATGGCGGTCTTCCATCTGGCCTGATGCCCTCAGGCCTATCTGCAAGCTCCACTACCCGGTGCATCACACCAATGGTTACAGGCCTGTTACATACAGGACAGATCCCGTCGTGTTCCATCGTACGATTAGGGTGCCAACATACATTGCACTTGCGATGGCCGTCATAATGGTACTTACCTTCTTGAGGGAAGAACTCGATTGTGCCCAAGATCCCTTGTTGGGTACGGACCGCCTGGGCAATGGCCGGATAGGTCAGATCGCAGCAGAACAGGTTTGCCTCCCTGCCGATGTTCTCTGGGTTATGGGCATCGGAATTGGACAGTATCGCGAACCTGTCCAGTTGGCTGCACCGCCAGTTCATGGCAGGATCGCTGGATAGGCCCGTCTCGATCGCATAGATCTGTCCGACGAACTCGCCGTAGCAATCCTGCATAGAGTCAAACCCGCCCTTGTCGCCCAGTGCAGAGAACCAAGGCGTCCAGATATGGGCGGGGATGAACAGGGCCTCTGGGTTGGCATCCAGTACGATCTTGAGCAGGTCCCGGGAGTCGAGCCCTAGGATGGGCCTGCCATCGGAGCTTATGTTGCCGATCCGCGACAGTGCCTTCTGTATCGAGCATGCGGTCTGGAGGTCCGGCGCCAGGATCAGGTGGTGGACCTTGCGGGTCTTCTCGCCCCTCTTGTAGATGGTGCTGACCTCTGCAGACAGGACGAACCTCACAGGCCTGTCTTGTGCACCATCAGGCAGGCCATCGCAGAGCTGGAGGGCTTTTCTGAGCCTAAAGAGCCCTGGTTCTGCAGGTTCGAGCTTTGATTCCAGCTCGGCCAGCCAGCCTGGGTGGGTGAAGTCCCCGGTCCCTACTACGGTCAGCCCTTTGATCCTGGCCCAATAGTCCAGGTGCTCTGGTTCCAGCTCCTTGCTGGTGGCAACGGAGAAGTGGGAGTGTATATGCAGGTCTGCAAGAAAAACCTGGGGCATGGATAGATCCTATAACATCATTGTCCTAAGATCCAGATGGTCTACTTATCTAAGCTGAGTAGGAGCTGATGGCAATCATATTCCTGGACCTGAAAGGACGCTGCTAGGCAGGGGGTATAACTGCAGAATGGGGTTGCCATGTGCGCAAGGGCCTTGCTATCATGTATGACAACGCCAGCAGGTTCATTAGAACCGGCTGAGCAGGGAATTCCCCGAAAAATTGTTACGTTGTGGCAGGTCAGGGGCACTAATAGATAGCGTGGTTGGCTCTTGGCTCGCCCTAAATGGGGTATATGCCCTACATGAGCGAGCATCTTGATGTGGCAAGATTGGTTAAGCAGGCTCAAGGCGGTGATAAGGGGGCATTGGACCGGCTTGCAGCACTTGCGACCCAGAGGTTACGTCCGTATATATATAGGATAACCCTCCAGGAGGACCTCGCCGAGGAGATTGTACAGGAAACCCTGCTGGAGATGGTCATGATATTGGGAAAGCTGAAAAACACAGACCGCTTTTGGCCGTGGCTATACGGGATAGCCACTAATAAACTCCGTCATCATTACCGCACCGAACAATCCTACCGCAGGGCAGGCAGCACCAGGTCAGAGGAACCTATAGGCGACCGCGAGGAAGGACTCGAAAGGCTGGTCACCCAGGAGATAAAGCAGGCGGTGACCGCTGCCATGAAGGCCCTCAAGACTAGGTATAGGGCCGTCTTGGTCATGAGGTGCTATGATGGCATGTCATACGCAGAGATCGCCCAGGCCTTGGGGTGTACAGAGTTTGGCAGCAGGATGCTCTTCTTGAGGGCCAAGAAGGCCCTGGAAAAGCAGCTTGCCCTCAATGGACTAAAGAAGGGCTCGCTTCTGGGTGCCCTGGTCCTGTTTGGCAAACTGACTGCCCCTAGCGAGGCGGCTGCTGCTCAGATCACCATAAGTGCGGCTACATTGGAGGTGGGTCTGGCGGCCTCTATTGCAGGGCTGGCCACAAGTAAGGCAGTGGTCACCACTGCTGCTGGGATTGTCGGCATTGGTGCGGTTGTGGGACCCAGGTTATTGGACCTCAGGCCGGAGGATAGGTCAGCGGTAGCAAAGGTTGATCAGTCCTATACCTTCAACCTCCTTGGGGACCATGCAGGCAGGCCGCAAAGGTATTGGTACTTCCTGCCCGATGGCCCTGGAGGGCCCTTGCTGCTACGGGCCCAGGTAGATGGTGGATTGGTTGTATTGCAGAATGCCAGTGCAAATTACGTCTACGAGGGGGGTGTCTTGTATATCAACAATCATAGGTATTGGGCCAAGGACCTCAGTGTAGTCCGCCTTCCCACAGATCCGCCTGCCATGACCCAGTTCTTGGACCAGGTGGAGGGCCGCTCCACCAAGGCCCCATATACCAGGAGTATGGCCAAGGGCCTCCTGGTAGAGGTGGCCTATCGTGCGGCTGAGGGTTATTCTGAGCCTGAGGTGATAGTCAATCCAAATGTATCGGACGAGGACTACTTCCAGTATGATTGGCCTGTAGCCGTAGCTAAGCAGGATCAGAGGGACCAGATGCGGACCCGTGGCTGGACCTACTTTACGGTCGCAGGACAGATACGGGGCCAGCCAGTTACAGGACAGGGGAGGATGGCCTTCTATTACCAGAACTACCTCAGGGCCAGACCTTGGTTGCAGCTTGGATTACCGGGCCTGAGCATACTAGATCCGATGGATCGGCCTGCGGTGGTGGTTAGGTCTGGGCAAGATGCGACCCATAGTCGCACCACTATCTATCCAGGTGGTAGTTTCTTCAAGGGCCTGATGAGGCCATGGGCAGGTCTCCATACGCTCGATATAGTCCGAAGGGATGCTGCTGAGGCCAGATTATGGTTCAGGACCATCCCTTCTCAGCCTGGAGGATGGGTGCAGGTGGAGGTGGACCTGGCCAATGACCTGAAGGCAGTGTATACCATCGATCTAGAGGCAGACCTTATCGAGCAGATAGAACTGATAAGTGCCGGTAGGGTTGTAGGCCAGTTGCAATTTGCCTTTGCCCAGGAACTGACTGGTGCGGTTGCTACGATCCAAGAGCCATCGGTCATACCTGTGTCCGGTAGGCGTGTGGAGGAGCCTGGTGTCTTATGGTTGGCTAGACTGGCCGAGGGTACCCTGGAATAGTGGCAAGGTGAGATTGCCCTGGAGTGGCAGGGCCCAGTCGCCGATATCCGCTGTGGATGAACAGGGAGGAGTGTGTATTAATGGTGGTTGCAGATACATGCGTGGCCTCTTGCGCTGGATCATCTGTGTGATCGTCCTATCGGCCTTGGCTAGGGCAGACCAGAGGCTGGTATATCAGTACAAAGACGATTTCTCTCAAGATCAGGCCATACACGATGCGATCATCCACTCCATATTCTGGATCAAAGGGGCCTATCCTCCTGATCAACCACACCTGACCTACTGGCAATATGCCCCAGACCGGAGGGGAATCCTGCTGCGGGATCACCAGGGTCAACCAGCCCGTATTGGGTATTCGGTGCCTGTAGAGCCAGGACTCTGTGTGGGCCACCGCCCACTGATGGTGGCCTTGAAGGTAGAGGCACATCTGCTCTCAAGTACAGAGCCTGGTAGGCCCGGATTCGGATACCTACTATATATGACCTCCGCTGATGGCAAGACCTGGTCCATACCCAGGGCATTGGTACACGGCAGTTCGGCCCTACAGTTGGGTAGCCTGACGGAGAACCGGTATATTGTCTTTGTTGGAACCAATGCCATCCTGGCAGACCTTACCATCGAGCTGTACCTGCTGGCCCCAGATCTGTGTGTCCCTGATGATGCATCCACCATCCAGGCAGCCATAGACATGGCCCAGGATGGTCAGGTGATCATGCTAAGCGATGGGATATACACCGGGCCTGGCAACAGGGATATAAGGTTCAAGGGCAAGGCGGTCTACCTGATCAGCGAGCATGGGCCAGATAAGTGCATAATCGACTGCCAGTCCCAGGGGCGGGGCCTGATCTTTGATGGCAAGGAGTCTGCCAATACCGTTGTTGACGGCATCACCATAAGGAATGGGTTTGGCCCAAAGGGTGGTGGCATCTACTGTGTCAACAGCAGTCCCATTATATCGAATTGCCGTATACAGGCCTGTTGGGCCATGGGTAGCAGCGACCAGGGCCAGGGCGGAGGGGTTTATGTGGAGGGTGGCAGCCCAAAGATCCTAGGATGTATCTTGAGTCAAAACCTGGCTGATAGCCTTTCACTGCAGGTAGGCGGAAGCGGCGGTGGTCTGTACGTCAAGGGTGATAGTGCCGCACTTGTAGAGCAATGCACATTTGCCTCCAATTCTGCTATCGCCGGCCTGAATTCTGAAAACCATGGTGGCGCGATATGTATCGATGGTGGGCAGGGGGATTCGGCCAATTCCGTGACCATCCGCAACTGCCTTCTTGTTAACAATTCTGCTGGAGATGGCGGAGGGGCAATTGCAGTGATCCGTTGCAGGCCTTCTGTGGTCAACTGCACGATCACGGCCAATGGGGCTGATACGACAGGTGGCGGGATATACATCTCTTGCCAAGAGGCTAGTGCACCGGTGGAGGTAAAGAATAGCATAATCTGGGCCAACCGGCCAAATCAGATAGGACTAGCTGATACCAGGATTGGGGTATTGGCAGTTACCTATAGCGACATCCAAGGTGGTTGGCCTGGTGAGGGCAACATTGATGCAGATCCCTTGTTTGCAAGGGCATTTAGCGGGGAACAGGGCGATGCACACCTGATGTCATTCGTGGGCAGATGGGATCCTGGCTTACATGCATGGACCTACGACTCCATGACCAGCCCTTGTATCGATGCTGGGGACCCAAAGGACCCAGTGGGCCCGGAACCCATGCCTAATGGTCAGAGGATCGATATGGGGGCCTACGGTGGGACCACTGCGGCCAGTAAGGGGGCAGGCCAGGTGGTCTTCCATGTATCCAAGACCGGTAGCGACATAAATCCAGGGCTGACACCTACCACGGCCCTCGCAACCATCCAAAGGGCAGTAGACCTCAGCAGGGATGGGGATGCCATATTGGTCTGGCCAGGCCTATACCAGGAGGAGGTGGATTTCATGGGCAAGGCAATCTTGATTCAAAGCGCTGCAGATGCTGCTACAGTGATGGCATCATCTGGCGGATATGCCTTCTCATTCTATCACCAGGAAGGCAGGGACAGCATACTCAGGAACATGATCATAAGGGGCTGTCCAGAGGGTGGCATATTCTGCCTCGGCACCAGCCCAACCTTGGCAAACCTGACCATAGTCAGTTGTGGCACCGGCATTGCTGCCTTTGAGGGGGCTGAGCCGCTGATTACCAACTGCATCCTCTGGTTCAACAGCAGGGCGGACCTGCTGAACTGTCAGGCGAGGTATAGTTGCATCCAGAGGGCCGATCAGGCAGTTGGCGAGGGGAATATCACACGGGATCCGCTCTTTGCAGATCTGCAAGCAGGGGACGTCCATCTCTGCTCGAGATATGGGAGGTTTTGGGCACAACACAATGTGTGGGTGGTGGATGAGCAGACCAGCCCATGCATAGATGGTGGTGATCCAAGTACATATCCGCTGGAGGAGCCGGCCTACAATGGCAACCGCATAGACATGGGGGCACACGGTGGGACCGGTTATGCCAGCCTAAGTCCGCCTGCCTTGTTTGCAGACCTTAACCAGGATGGGGTGGTGGATCTACGCGACCTGGCACTGCTGGCCGACCATTGGCTGGAACGGGCCAAATAGGGAGGAAAATCCCACAACTTGCCCTTGTAGTTGTCCGTCAGGCGGGCTATAATTGAGCTACCAAATATAGGACGCCCGACCCAGCCGAAGGAGCGGTTTGGAGGCCGAGCCGATTGACGCGTTAGAAAAAAGGTCTGTGTTGGCACCTGATGTGCGGAAAGCCTTCACGCTCGTAGAGCTGTTGGTTGTAATAGGGATCCTTTCTATCCTGGCGGCCATCACCGTCCCTGTCATCGGCCTGGCAAGGACAAAGGCCCTTGAGCTCAGAGGCATGTCACACCTCAAGTCCATCGCCATGCCACTGAACGCCTTTGCTAACGACAATGAAGATAGATATCCACCATCGATGGGGGCAGTCGGATTTGGTCCTGCATGGAATTGGCATGATCCCCGCAAGCTAGTGGCAGTAAACGAGCGTGTGCCAGGGCTTCATAGGTCTGTCAGTGCATACCTGCGGGAGTATATCGACGATGCAAAGGTCCTCTCTTGCCCAGGTGCGCCGGGCGGCTGTAGCTACCTGCAGCAGATGTGGGATGCAGGGGATGCTTGGGACAATCCGGCCACACCTGCAACTACAAGGGATCTTTTTACTGGTGCCTTCTGCCTGTATTGGAACTATGAAGGCCTGCTCGATCTCCAGACAAAGCGGCTGTTCAGAGGGCCATGGGGACCTGCATGTGGCAAGTCATATAGCAGGTTGGTCGCCTGCGACCACTTTGGATACGGCAATGGGATGGATATACCCCCAAGCTATTCATATGCCAGTTGCGAGCCATTCGATGGTGCCACGGTCAATGCCAAGGCCGACATACCAAGGTGGGTAAGTGTGGCACCAGGTCCTGCAGGTGTGCCGCCTCCAGCAGAGACCCATCCGAAAGTAAGCCTAAAGGCCGTCTTTACTGACGGGCATGTAGAGCGATATGGCGCCTCTGAGGTAGTCCCCATGTGGGTCATAGTCAATAGGGCAAGCCTGACACCCTACAAGATCGATGGCACACAGGGCACCCCTGGCCTTTTCTTCCTGCCTGCCAGTGCTGTCTCTACCCGCTAGAGGGCCCGGTACTGCCTGAGCATTTCCAGTAGTTCCTGCATATCCTGCGGTATAGGTGCTTCAAAGGTTACTGGGCCTTGAGTACCTGGATGGAGGAAGCTCAATTGCCAGGCATGTAATGCACAACGCTGTATGAGGGGGTCCTCTACCTTGGGCTGTTGGTCCTTTACCTGCCATGGATATACCAGACAGCCGCCATATGTCAGGTCACTGACAATGGGGTGCTTGATGTATGCCAGGTGTACCCTTATCTGATGGGTCCTGCCTGTCTTTGGCCTAAGCTCTAACAACGCAAAGCCCCTAAACCGCTCCAGGACCTTGTAATCCGTTATCGCAGGCTTTCCTATCTCAGGTCTTATTGCATGCCTTTCACGTATGGTCGGGTGCACGCCCAGCGGGGCGTTGATCCTGTCTGCATCTAGTTGTGGTGCGCCGTGTACTATGGCAATGTAGACCTTCTCGACCTTCCTTTGCTCGAATTGCGCGGCAAGCCTGGCCTGCGCGATCTCATGTTTTGCAACCACCATCACACCCGTGGTGTCCCTATCCAACCGATGTACGATGCCAGGCCTGAATGGACCAAGACCACTCGAAAGTGTGGATGCGTAGTGGACCAGGGCATTTACCAAGGTCCCATGCATATTGCCCCTGGCAGGATGCACCACGATGCCTGCCTGTTTGTTGATGACCAGGATGTCCTCGTCCTCATGCAGGATGTTTATTGGTATGTCCTCAGGCTCTATGTGACTAGGCTGCCTGAGGGGTAGGATAAGTTCTATGGTCTGACCAGGTTGGATCTGGTAATTGCACTTGACCGTCCTGCCGTCTACCTTCACAAGACCTGTCCGGATGGCCTCTTGTATGAAGCTCCTGCTGACGTGGCTGTACCTGCCGTGGAGATACTTATCGATCCGCCTGAACTTAGGATTGTCCCCCACGTGGATGGTCAGGTGCTGGAAGGAACCTTCTGGCAGATCCATGTTTGCATGGTTATTGCCCGCCTGCGTTGGCATCTACCGTGGCCTGGGCTGGTGGGATTATGGTCGGAACTGTGTTGGCATCCGCAGGGGCAGACGGTTTATTGGCATCGCTAGGACTGGACGCGAGCCTTCTGAAGACCACCTTGCTGGTATAGTCCTGGAAGGTAGCAAGCCTGTATCTGGCAGCCGCCTGACCTACAGTACCGTTGAGGTTTGGGTCCTGGGCGATCTGCAGATACAATTGGCCTGCCTGGTCATACTGTCCCAATTCCTCAGAGCACAGGCCCAGCCCATACTTTGCTAGGGCCATTAGCGTAGGGTCACCCGAAGCCAGTGCCAGTGCCTTGTTATAGCTTTGCCTTGCAAGCTCTATCTGAGGTGCTATCTGTTCGGTGGCAAGCTGCTGGGGCTTGGAGTGTAGGGATGCCCTGATGGCCTCGCCTTGCTTTATGTATGCCAGGGCAGCTATGTGTCTATCGTCTGTGCCTGCGGCAAACTGGCCTAGTCTATCTGCCGCCTGGGACAATAAGAAGGATAGATCCTTACCAGTTGCCCCCTCCCTGGCGGCCTGTTGCTTTGCGTTATAAAGCTGATTGACCCGCTCGGAAAAGTCGATCCTTGTCCTGGTAGGGGCAAGATCTCTCTCATAGTAGTACCAGCCATAGGCTGCAACGGCCAGGATCAGCAGTCCGCCTACGATCAAGATGGTCCTGGAGTTCTCCCTGGCCCATTGGGGTAATCCTATCAACCATTGGACTAGCTCATTGTCTTTCAAGTGATGGCGTTCTTCTGCCTTCATCTGGATCTCCAAAAGAAGAGCCTTTGCTGGTGACCCTACTGTGCGGACCACTCAACAAACCTAGTATTCTATCCTTACCCCTTTGGGCTTGCAACGATGAGGGTATGGCATTAGGATCTGGCCATGTCGGCAGCAGGAAAAGGGGTCATGAAGGCATTTGACAGGTCTGGTGGAACCCTTGATAACTCGTTGCGACCATCGGCCTTGGCATTCTGGATCGTAGTGGGCCTGTTGGCCGCTAGCACGTACTCGCGGGACGCTAGGTCCGATATATGGGATCCGTCGCGATATATTGACATCAACGAGATTACGCCAGGTATGGAGGGCTA
>JARYLO010000050.1 GCA_029907605.1 Sedimentisphaerales bacterium | reverse complement strand
GCGGCAATGGCGGTTCATCTGTTAAGAAGAATCCGTGGTCCGTTTGTAGCGGTCAACTGTGCTGCACTTACAGCAAGTCTGCTTGAGAGCGAGCTTTTTGGCCATGTGAAGGGCGCATTTACCGGCGCTGACAAGGACAAGGTCGGGTTATTCGAGCTGGCAGGTGAAGGGACACTGTTCCTAGATGAGATAAGCGAGATGCCCCTTGAGCTACAGGCGAAACTGTTGAGGGTGTTACAAGAAAGGACCTTCAGGAAGGTAGGCGGGACTCAGGAGATCGTAAGCCGCGCATTGGTTATTGCATCCAGTAACAGGAATCTGAAGGCAGAGGTAGAGGCAGGGAGGTTTAGGAGGGACCTTTATTATCGCCTGAGTGTTTGCCCTATAACCATCAGCCCCCTCAGGTCTGAAAAGAAAAAGGGCGACATCTTGACACTGGCTGAGTATTTCCTGAAGACCTCCAATGTGTGTCCGGAAAAACGTGGGGTCATCACCTCGTTGACGAAGTTGGCGGCAGAGGCCCTATTGAGGCATCACTGGCCTGGAAATATTAGGGAGCTCAGGAATGTGATAGATAGGGCGATAATACTTGAGGGCAGTACCAAGCTCGGGCTTAGCAGTATTGTTATAGATCCTGACCGCATTCATACCGAACACCAGGAGGGTATCACCAACGACCTGAAGGAGTTCTCGCTCCAGAAGGCAGAGAAGGAGTTGATAGCAAGGGCCCTCAGGCAGACTGGATGGCAGAAGACGCAAGCAGCGTCGTTGTTGGGCATAACCAGGGCCACCCTTTATGCAAAGGTCAAACAATACAATATAGAGCCAGACCCTGACTTCGTCGCAAACAGGCGTTCAGCCAATCGTAGTGCCTCAGAGGTGGGCGTCTGAGGCACCACCCTGGCCTTGTAGCGAATCTAGACGACCTGCCTGATTTCCTGACATATTGCATTGCAAGGCCGGCATGGCCGCCCAAAGGGACCGGATGTGATTCTATGGCATGTCTGTTGCATATTCTTTCTCCAAGGTCTCAGTGACGGTGCAAGGGTAGATTATGGCCGACGAGGATCCTGATATCAGTCAAGACCCACAATACATCGGCGACCATGAACTGTTTAGTGAATCAGGTCCTGGTGAACCTGATCCAAGGCAGGTATTTGGTGATCTTATTGGACCGGATAAACCGCAGGGGTATGGGCACGATAAACGCCTAGGCAATGGCCTGGCGGCACCAGAGTCAAGGTTGGACTTGTGGCAGAGGCTGCAGTGGGTGTTGATATGCGGGATCGGTCTTGTCTGTGGCCTGCTTGCATATCTAGTGATCAAGGCCATGCCGCCTGCAGGTTCACATGCAACCTCTGATACGCCCAATCAGGTAGTCATCGAAGGTCGGCCAGAAGAGCCTCATACAGTAGCTAGGGACTCGATGACTGCAGGGGTAGGAGGCAGTCGCGCGGATGCTGAGGAATACCTCTGCAAAGGTCAATTCGACCAGGCTGCCAAGGTCTTGAGGTCTCTGATCGATAGATATGCCGTTTCGGCCGGAAACGAGGCCTCCAGGGATTACCTGCTCTGGAGGCTGGCCCTCTGCGAGCAGGCCATGGGAAGGAGCGACCAGGCGTCAGGATTGTTGAAGATGGTTAGTGAAAGCAGATACCCTGTCTTAAGGGCCTTGGCACACTACCACCTTGGTCTGGAGGCGGACCGCATCAAGCGGTATTTGGATGAGGTAGGTAGCTTTTATCAGGCCTTGGCACTTGCAGATGCAATGGATCCATTGGGGCCTTGGGCACAGGAGTTCCGCAGGAACTGCCAGTATATGATTGCAAGGACCCTGATCCTGGAGGCCTTGAGCTTAAGGGAAGACCCAATTGGTTTGCCTGATGCGTTCACCGTTATACCCAGCCTGCAGGATCCATGGGCAAGGCTGGATGACGATCTATGGTCGGCGGTTATTCGTTTTGGTGCCAGCCAGTTCAATGATGCACTTATGGGGCCTATTGTTGAGCAGGCTGGTACACAAGGGTGTTGGAAGGTGGTATGCAATGGTGCCAGCCTAGAAGATGTGCTCAAGAGGCTTAGCGCTAGGACAGGCATAGATATCAGTTGGACATGGGAAGGGATGGCAGGGACTGCGGTTGTAGACATGGCGGCCAGGAGGAGGCCTGTATATGCATTCGCAGAGTGTGCAGATCCACAGCAGGCCCTGGAGGTAGTGGTTGGATCCGTGGGCCTTTCTTTGGTGAAGGATCCTAAGGGCACAACGGTTGTTGTGGACCCATACAACTATCGGTCCTTAGGAGAACATCTGGCCATCTTGCGACAGAAGACCATAGCACTTTGGCGGCAGTTCATCTTGGATTGGGACCATTCCGATCTGCTAGCCGGCTCATATCTGGCGTTGGGGCTGCTATACGAACATGATGGCCAACAGACAGAGGCCATAGCCCAATACGGACTTGCGGCCAGTAGGTCTTCTGATGTAGGTCTTGTCTCCTATGCCTTGTGGAGGTCTGGACTATTGCGAGAGCAGTTGGCCGATTATGTGGGCGCACGAGAGGAACTGCTTAGACTCACAGAGCAATACCCTCAGGCTCCCATGGCATCTGCAGCCCTGATGAGATTAGCAGACCTGGATATCCGCGTGCATGCCTACGAGCAGGCAGCGGCCATCTGCGTAAAGGCCTATCACCTCAGCGCAAGCCCGCAAGCACAGATGGATGCAGCATCAAAGGCAGGTTATTGCCTTTACCTTGCAGGCCAATACCAGCAGGCCATAAGGTGGCTTGACAGATACATAGAGATCGCAGGTGCGGCTGCAGATCCAGATGCACTTATCTGGCTTGGCAGATCGTATCTGGCCCTTGGACAGCCCGGCCGTGCCGTAGGGTTTCTTGAGAAGGCCATTGAAAAGATAACCCAGATTGACAAGTACCTGGACACTGTCAGGGCACTTGTCGATGCCTATCTTGCCCAGGGCGATCATATCAAGGCCTTGGCGGTCTTGGATGGCCCGCATCCTGTTCAGATCAGACAAAGGGAGCGGGTCCAGGTGGATGTACTGAAGGCCAAGGTTCTAAGCTCAATCGGACTGAACGATAGGGTAGCCTCCATATTGGAGGAGTCGTACAAAACCGCCACCGATCCTAATCAGAAGCTTACCATATGTATCCTCCTTGGTCGGTGCTATCAGGGGATGGACAGGCTGGAACGTGCCAGGGACATACTTACAGAGGGACTGATGCTGGCCCAGACCAGTGAGGCCACAGGGGAGATCGCGATGGATCTTGCGTATGTCCTATTCAGGCTTGGTCGGATGGATAAGGCCATCTCACTTTGTCAGCAGGTATTGAAGGGACAGTCGAGTGGGCAGGTCAAGAATAGGGCCAAAGATCTACTCTATGCAATATACATCAAACGAGGCGATTACGACCGTGCCTCAAAGGTATTACTCTTGTCAGAACAGGGATGATCCACCCAGTGCCCCATAGCAAGGTTCTTTTCAGATTGCTGGCACATCGCTCCATAGCGATATATCTATTAATAGGTATGGTCTGTCCTTGTATGGCCAGGGAAGGGGGCCCGGCAGATCCAGACCATCTGCTGCAGATGAATGCCAAACTTGTGGCCCAGGCCTGGAAAGAAAGGGTTGGTGCCTTGCCCATGCGGCAGGATCCCAACGGTGCTGCTGAGCTTGCAGCCTTGATAGAGAAGGTTAGATCACTGCATATCGTCAGACATCAGGTCGCCCAGGCTAGGCCACCAGCAGCGATTGCCGAGGTGAATGCAGCTACCCCCAACCCTATCATTGCAGATGCAAACGCACAGCCCAATGGGTTAGACGTAGTTGTAGGACAGCTGGATCCAAATAAGGTTGTTGATCCATTGAAGATGGCCGAGGCCCTGAATAAGGCAGGCTACTGTAGACAAGCCATCCCCTTCTATCAAAGGGCCTTGGTAATCCTGGACAAGGATGATCCAAACGCCATTCCCTGGCGGCAGTGGGTACTGCTACAACTGGGCCGGTGCCTGCTGGAGGAAGACCCAAGGCTTGCAAGCCCGTTCCTCAACCGGTTGATAGAGGACTATCCGGCTAGCCAGTGGTGTCCGCTGGCCAGGACCTTGAAGTCACTGGCAGACTGGTATGTGGCTGAAAGACCATTAGAGGTTATCAAACTGATCGAGGCTGCTACCGAAAGGCCAGATGACCAGGCAAGGTAAGGTGATTGCCGTATGAACAGCTTACGATCCAATTGCTGTGGTGGCAACGTATTGCTTATCAACGCCGACCATGCCTCAAACAGGATACTCCTGGAGGTCCTTGCAAGGTCTGGTATCCGCGGGCTTGTGGCCGAAGACCTCAGGTCAGGATTGGAGTTTCTGGATAGGCACGCATTCCAGCTGGTTGTTGTAGATCTTGTGTTCTTGGCCAACAACCCTTATGGGTCGGACTACTGGATAGATCAGCATGCCATTAGGCAGATCCGTACCAACCAACCGGAGCTGCCCATGATAATGCTGCTGGATGCATCAGAGGTTATGGATATTCCATCGGTTCCTGATAACAGGCATTTGCCTTGTATCCATCTAGTCAGCTCCATCGTCCAGGATGCAATAGGGATAGGTATCGATGCGGTGCTTTGCAGGCCTTTCACATATGAGCAGGCCAAGGCCATGATAGGCAGATTCTTGCCGGCCAAGAAGATCCAGTACCTTGCATACAAGGAAGATATGGATGGTACTGGCTGCCAGATAGTTGGTAAGAGCCAGGCCTTGCAGCAGGCAGTTGCTATGGCAAAGCGACTCGCTTCCACCTCTGCACCGGTCCTGATATGCGGTGAGAGTGGTACCGGGAAGGAACTGTTCGCACAGCTTATCCATGATTGCAGCAAGCGATCTGCTGGCCCGTATGTGAAGGTCAATTGCGCTGCGCTCAACGATACCCTGCTGGATAGCGAGCTTTTCGGCCATGAGCGTGGCGCATTCACAGGTGCAGTCGGCCTGCACAAAGGCCGATTTGAGCGGGCCAACGCAGGGACCATATTGCTGGATGAGATAACCGAGACCCCCTTGAGGTTTCAGGCAAAGCTGTTGAGGGTCTTGGAACAGCAAGAACTAGAGCGTGTAGGTGGTAGAGAACCGATAAAAGTAGATGTACGTGTGATAAGTACTACAAACACAGATATTGCTGGTCTGGTCAGGGCCGGCAGGTTCAGGCAGGACCTGTACTATAGGCTGTGTGCAACCAGGTTGGTGATCCCGCCTCTGCGGGAAAGACTAGAAGACCTGGAGGACCTGGTCTGGCACTTTGTGAATATCTATGCCAGGGAGTGCGGCAGGGCCATAACCTCTGTAGATCCCGGGATGCTAGAGATCTTCCGTAGGTACCACTGGCCTGGCAACATTCGGCAACTGCGAAATGTGGTAAGGACATGCCTGACCCTGGGTAGTGGACCTGTGCTGAAGCTGTCGGAGATGTCATGGCTTATGGATGCCTCGCCGATTGGCTTGCAGCCTTTGGCGATGGAAATGCATGGCGGGCTGCCTTCCCCTGACGTGACGGTAGAAGGGCCATATCGGCTTGGTGGGATTCCCTTGGAAAGGCTGGAACGTATGGCAATTATGGAGACGCTTGCACAGACCGCTGGCAACCGAAAGAAGGCGGCAGACCTTCTAGGCATAAGCGATCGAACATTGAGAGAAAAGCTCAGAAGGTACAAGGCCGAGTCCATGCTACATGTCGGCTCTGATGTTGGATAGAAAAGAGGTAACATACTATGCCGGAACTACAAACAAATGACACAAGAGCTGAGGCAGTAGAAACAGCCAATGCCAAGTCTTCTAGGAGCCTGCTGCCGTGGATCGTAGTTGCAGCTATTGTGCCTATCTCGGCAGGGGCCGGATTCGGCCTGGGTAGGTTGCTGGCCAGCGGTAAGACCCAGGCGATACCAGAACAGCAGTCAGCCACGCAGGACATCGGGGCACTACTGAACAAGAAGGCTACTGCAGAGAAGGGGTGGTACTATGATTGTGATCCTGTGGTAGCAAACCTGAATGAGCCTGGAGCAAGCAGGTATATACGTATTGTGCTGACCTTGGAACTCGATGCCCAACTGGACCAGAAAAAGGGCAAGGCATATCTAGATTCTAAACAGCCACTGATAAGGAATTGGCTGACCATATACTTTTCTAGCCTGACCCTCGCGGATGTACAAGGGCAGAATAATCTGAATCGTATCGCTGCGGAGATAAGGGATGGGCTCAACCAGAGGCTCTTCCCTGATGCAAAGCCGTTGATATGCAATGTCTATTATAGCGAATGGGCGATCCAGTGAGGTCTAGCAAGACATTGACCAGACAACAGATCATTGCACTGCTGTCATCTGCTCAGCAGAAGGGTGACCAGGACACGGACTGGCCATACAAACCCTATGACTGGCGAAGGTGCAGGTACTTCACAGACCAACAGATGGCCCTCATTCGCAGGTATCTAGAAAAGGTAGCTGTATCTATCAATGCTGTCATTGAAGGACTATGCCAGATAAGGATGAAGACCAGCATCCTTTCGGTTGACCAGCAGTATGCTTCTGCTCTAGTTCAGTCCTTGCCTATCTCTGCGCAAGATTACTGCCTGCCGTTGGTATTATCCGAGGCGCAAGATAAGGGGCTTATGGTCTTGCCTGGCCAGGCCGCATCAACAATGGTGCAGTGGTTGCTGGGTGTAAAGGATGTGGGCGAGGGCGGCGAGGAGTTTTCGGGCCTGGAGGAGTCACTGTTGACAGATTGTGTAAAGGCCATCGCCCAATGTCTCAATCAACCTGATGCAATGATCCCTGTGGCGGTACAGTCGGGCCTCATAAAAGGTGCGATGGGCTTTATGTGGGACCAAGCAGAGGCGATATTGGCCGTGGATATCGGCATTGAGCCTCAAGAGAAGGAGAAGATCCAGATAAGGGTGATGATACCATGTCGGACGATCGATGCCCTGGTTAGTGATCTAGCTAGTGACAACCAAGAGGATAAGCGGTCGGACACGACTGCCATCATGATGGGGCATCTGGAGCATGTCTTGGTGAAGGTAGCCGTCCAGGTGGGGGTGGCACAGATGAGGTTGGAGGAGGTGATGGGGCTTGGGCCAGGGGATGTGCTGGTCATGGATAAATCAGTGCATGACGAATTCGACATCCTTCTGGGCAACAAGCGGGTATTTGGCGGCACGGCCGTTATTCACAAAGGACAACTTGCAGTGATGGTAACTGGATAACGTAGGTACGCTTGAAATGGAAAGGAATATGGCTAAGGCGACCAAGACAGTAGAACCAGAACAGAAGCCTTCCCAACAAGAGCAACAGGAAGGTACATCGATCAAGCGGATCGAGTTTGATCAGGTTGATCAGCAGCAGGCAGGTCCTGCTATTGGTCAACTGGATCTGCTCTTGGACATGGAGGTGCCGATCAGTGTGATCTTGGGGCAGACAGAGCTCCCCATACACAAGATCCTAAAACTTGGGCCTGGGTCTATCATCCCACTAGGCAGGCCTGTCGATGCCCCGGTAGAACTTTATTTGCAGGGCGTCAAGTTTGCCGAAGCAGACCTGGTTGTTGTGGAGGATGGGATCGCCGTACGGATCAGGCAGATCATAGATGCACCGAAAAAGCAACAGGATCGATAGTACATGGCCAAGGCTGCCAAGACTAACTCAGCACCTGATGTTACCAGCCCATCGGAGCTAGGTGGGCAAACCTTCTCACCCCTGGCCAGGCACAGCAATACCTTCGTTGCCATTGGCATCGTTGTGATTCTGGCAACACTGGTCGTACCATTGCCCACCGCAGTGTTGGACATGCTTATAACCTCCAGCCTTGCATTGTCTATTGCTGTCCTGATCGTTACGCTTGCGGCCAGGGAGGCATTGGAGCTCTCGACCTTCCCATCCTTATTGCTTTTTGTGACCATCTTCAGGCTTTCACTGAATGTTGCATCTACAAGGCTGATATTGCTGAATGCAGATGCAGGTCATGTGATCGAGACATTCGGAAGATTCGTGGCTGGCGGCGACCTGGTTGTGGGCCTGGTGATATTCCTTATCATTATCATCATCCAGTTCATTGTTATCACCAAGGGTGCTGAGAGGATAAGTGAGGTAGCGGCAAGGTTCACACTCGATGCAATGCCGGGCAAGCAGATGGCGATAGATGCCGACCTGAATGCAGGCCTGATCACGGAGGCCCAGGCAAACGAGAGGAGGGCAAAGATAGTAAAGGAGAGTGAATTCTATGGTGCAATGGACGGCGCGAGCAAGTTCATAAGGGGGGACGCAAAGGCCTCCTTGGTGATAGTTGCCATAAACCTAATTGGCGGTATAGCCAAGGGCTACATGAACAGGATGTCCTTGGCGCAGGCGATCAAGACATATGCGATACTTTCCGTTGGCGATGGGTTGGTCAATGCCATACCTTCGGTGATAATATCGGTCAGCTCCGGCTTCCTTGTGACCAAGATTTCTTCCACCCAGAGTATCGGTCAGGAGCTCTCCAAGCAGTTCTTACAGACCAGCAGGCCCCTCATGACCGCTGCAGCCATAGTTGCGGCCATGGCCTTGGTGCCTGGCCTGCCTAAGGTGCAATTCCTCATCCTGGCCACCACACTTGCAGGCCTGGCACAGATGGCTGCAAGGGTAGAAAGGAAGGCACAATCACAGCCTCCTACGCCTACGCCTGCCAAGCCAGAATCAGAGCCGGTAGAGGAACTACTCGAGGTGGATAGGATCTCCGTTCATGTGGGGGTGAGATTGGTCAGCATGGTAGATCCGCGAAAGAGCAAGGCCATATTTGAGAGGATTGGTGCGTTGAGGAGGCGCTTTATCCAGGAACTTGGGATCGTCTTGCCCCTGGTCAGGCTCAGGGATGACATCCTCTTGGAGCCAAACGCATATCAGATCAGGCTCTCCGATGTGCCGGTTGCAAAGGGTTATCTGGAGCCGGAGATGTACCTTGCCATGGATGGTGGCATGACAAAGAAAAAGACAAAGGGCATACCAACGAACGAGCCGGTCTATGGACTACCTGCATTGTGGATCTCTCCTGCCGACAAGATGGAGGCAGAGCTGGATGGATACACGGTCATCGACCCTGAGTCGGTCTTTATGACACATCTAGCTGAGTGTCTGCGCCAGCATGCAGATGAGCTATTGACCAGAGAGGATTTGCAGCAGTTGATAGAACGACTCAGAAAGACCCAGCCAGCACTGGTCGGAGAGTGTCTTGGGGCCAATGGCGAGGTGCCGATAGGCCTATTGCATCGCGTACTGAAGAATCTGCTTAGGGAAGGGATACCGATCCGTGATCTTACCACGATATTGGAGTCTCTGGCTGAGCATGCTGGAAAGACCAAGAACCCTATTATCCTCACGGAGTTGGTCAGGAAGGCCCTTGCTAGGACCATTACCACACAGTTCAAAGGCAAGGACGACAAGATCCTGGCCATCGTGCTTTCGCCTGCACTAGAACACCAGCTTGCTGGCATGGTACGCCAGGATGGGGCAGAGATCCGGTTTGCAATACCATCTGAATTGGCCATTGAACTAAGCAAACAGATCATATCCGTCTGGAAGGCTGTCATGGACAAAGGCCTGGAAAAGGTGGTTATCCTTTGTGACTCGAGGCTTAGATATGGGCTTTCTGAGCTGCTTGAGAAGGCATTGCCTGCAGCGGGGCGTGTGTCTGTGTTGGCATACGATGAGATCGTCTCTGGCACGCCAGTTGAGACCGTTGCAACAGTAGAGCTACCGGTAGAAAACCCTGCAGAGGAACTGCTGGCAGCACAGACATGATGATGGATTGGAACAAAGATGATCATACCTGAGCAGTTGATTGCTGGTGTGATGGCAATCCTTAGCCTCCATATCGTAGGTCTTGTTGGGACCATATATGGTCTGGCACCTGAGGTCTGTGCGATCAGGGCATTGATAGCAGCAGGGATCGGTTACATTGCAGGTAGGTTCGTCGCAAGGTGCGTGAATATCATCCTGACCAGGGCAATGATGGAACACATGATCAAACAGCGACAGGAAGATGGACGTGTCAACAAGGGTAGATGACAGCCGTATTACGGGTCATTCTAAGACTAGCTGTGCCTTGAGGGCCTACAGCGCTAATGGGGCCGCGCCATGCCAGGAGGACCTTGTTAGACAGTACCTGCCACTAGTCAACTCCATCGCGCACAGGGCCTCAGCATATCTGCGGCCGCCACTATCATTTGAGGACCTGGTATCAGCAGGGGTCCTGGGCCTGATCAAGGCTGCAAGGGACTATGATGCGTCAAAGGGGGCTGGTTTTAAGACATATGCATACATCCGTATCAAGGGTGCAATCCTTGATGAGCTGCGTAGGGCGGCCATGCTGCCACCAGCGACCAACAGGCAGGTAAAGGAGGCGATGGACCTCAGCCGCAGGATTATGGAACAGACAGGCGCAGCACCTACAGATCAGCAACTTGCAGATGGCCTGGGCATAGACATAGAACAGTTATATCAGTTGATGGATCATGCAAGGGCCCAGTATTTCGTCTCCACGGATGGCAAGATCGATGATGGGCCCACGCTCGGGCAGTCACTATCTGCTCCTACATCCACGATGCCAGATCATTGCCTCGAGAGGGAGGAGTTGTTGGAGGCACTTACCAAGGCGATCATGGACCTGGACGAAAAGAGGAGACAGGTAGTCATCTTGTATTATCATCAGCACATGACCATGAGACAGATCGCAGAGGTACTCGGTATCACCGAGTCTAGGGTTAGCCAATTACATGCAAGCGCATTGTTTACATTATCAGTCACATTGAGGGCCTGGAGAGATGAACAGTTCTGATTACAACCCGATCAACGTGGACACAACTGGTGTGCTCTTTCCGATCGATCCGGCCAGGTCTGGCCATCAGCAAAGGCCCAAGGGCAGGAATCAGCAGGGCCAGAGGGCCAAGGTGCCTCCCAAGGATCCGGTGGACCATAATGCAATAGAGGACCAAGCAGACCCCCATACCATAGATTTCAAGGCCTAGGCCCATATGCCACGTATACTAAGAGCTAACCAAGTGAGGGTAGATGGGGTGGCCAAGATCTCCAACCCCATTGCCGATAAGCAAGCCGACGAGGCTGCTGTCAGGTTGGTTCAATCAACTGACAAATGCAGTATACTAGAGATAACCTGTACATGTGGTAAGAGGCTTCTGATAAGATGTGAGCACGTATCTAGGGAACAATAGTTACGGTAGAAGATATGGCACTGGTTAGGTTTTGGCTGTTCTTATCGATCTGTCTTTTCTTGATATGCGCAACTGGTTGTGCAGGCAACAGAGACAAGGACCACCTTGCAGGCAGGTTTGCTGGGGCAACAGAACCAAATAGCCCAGCGACTGCTGAGCTTACTGAGAGGTATACCCAGGTAGTCAAGGCCTTGGGAGATCTGCGGATGCACAATCAGCAATTGACTGAGGAGAATACCAGGCTGAAGGCCCAGGTCGAAGACCTTCAGGCCAAGCTTTCGCAGACACAGACAGAATTGAACGATGCCAATATCCTGTTGATGCAGATGTTGGGTGAACTGAACAAGTGGAAGGCAGACGTACTGGGCTTTAGGGATGAGATGCGGCAGGCCGCCAAGGCACAGCTAGAGGCCCTTGCAAAGATCCTTGAGGCACTGGGGGCCCAGCCTGGCGGGGCAGGTCAGGAGCAGGGTCAATGAGATCATCCGACCAGGTCTATACCGCCTTTGGCCTGGCCATCATCCTGCTGGCTGGGTGTGGCAGGTCAGTGTACGAACCTATGGCCGGTGCGCACTACAGGGATCCAAGGGTAGACCTGCGGGGGCTTGGCAATGTTGCATTGGTGGAGCTTGCAAACCAGACTGCCTACCCTGAGATATCCAAAGGGGTGACAGAGGCAGCCTTTGCTGCCTTGCAGAAGCGGCAGGTATTCGGTGTGAAGGTGATCTGGGCTGAGGACCCCGCCTGGCGTGCACTAGGCATCTCAACTGAGATCATCCCTGATCCTCAGGACTGTGCAAGGATCCGCAAGGCCCTTGGGTGCAACGGCCTGCTCACAGGGCAGGTGACCGAGTACCGGCCATTCCCACACCTGATGATAGGGATACGCATGCGGTTATTGGACCTGCGGGATAGGCAGGTCTTGTGGGGTGTTGAGCAGATCTGGGATTCGTCCGATAAGTCCGTTGCCTCTAGGATCAAGGACTATCTCAGTAGGCAGACAAGGGCAAAGGCAAGTAGTATGGCGGTGCACTTGACTGCAACCAGTACCTTGGGGTTCCTGCAGTTTGTTGCATATGAGGTGGCTAGGACCTTGTAGCAGTACTAAAAAATGTCTTAGAAGGGCTAATCTTTTTGCCTCTAGCGACGAAAAGTCATTTAGTAAGGGCAAGGAGAAATAATCGGAATGATCCATAATATAGATGCAAACCTGGTCAATAAGATCCCACCTGAAGCCAGGGATGTACCCCGCCAGGCCGTGGGCCAGGCTGCTGGACAGCAGGCCGTCAGGCTGGATGTAAGATATGATTGGGTGACCGAGGCATTGACTCTGGCCGAGGACCCAGATGCTGTTGCAAGGGCAAGGGGGCTCTTGGCCAGCGGGCAGTTGGACACTATAGAGAACATCAGGCAGGCGGCAAGGGAGATCATCGATCTGGGGTTCTGAGCCTTTCTAGGTCCATCCCCTCACCTAGATAGAAGCCTGGCTGGGTTGGCTGGTTATAAGCCACGTTCTGCCAGGCCACAGAGAGCCGGTATTGGTGATCGTGCATGAGGGTGGTAAGCCTGTAACTGGTAGGGATGGTGGTTATGTATACCCTCAAGGACCTGTTGTCAGCCGTCCTCCATATCACCTCCTCCCGCCAGTCCCCAATGATATCCGCGCACAGGCACGGCGTGGCCTTCGTGCCATTGTTGGATAGGCACCCTTCTGCCTGAAGTAAGGTGGTCTCGGTCCCATCCCACCAGTTCCACTTGGCGATATAGGTCCGATCAAGTAGCTCTCTAAGGAGGTCTCCATCCCACCAGACACCGAAGTTACAGGACCTTGGCTTACTGGTGCTTATCAGTTGGCCATGGCAATCGAATAGGCCCGTAATGCCTGATGCCCAACACTCATAGCCTCTATACCGTGGATCTATATCCATGCAAACGCCCCGGCCAACGTCCTGGGCGCTAAGCCCCCATATCACCTGGCCAGTGGCTGCATCCCTGAGGTTCGCACCGAACGGGTGCGATGGATTCTCGTGTATACCCCACACCTCAAGACCTGGCCTGTCAGGATCTATGTCAGATAGGTGCATGGCATCGCCGTGGCCTAGTCCAGTGGAATAGAGGCCGGTCCCGTCATCGTCTATTGCGCATGCCCCATATATGATCTCATCCCTCCCATCCCCGTCCACGTCTCCAACGGCGAGGTTATGGTTGCCCTGACCCCTGTAGGTGAGGTTTCCAGGTGTGCCATCGTCGCTGTCAAAGACCCATCGCAGTGTTAGCCTTCCTTCCCTCCAGTCCCAGGCGGCCAGGACGGTCCTGGTATAGTACCCCCTGCACATCACTAGACTAGGGCGTTGGCCGTCAAGGTATGCCACACATGCAAGGAATCTATCGACCCTGTTGCCGTATGAATCACCCCAACTTGAGACCTTGCCCCTCGGGGGGATGTATCCTGTTGTGACCAAGGCGGCCCCTGTCAGTCCGTCGAAGATGGTCAGGTACTCAGGACCATCGAGTATATAGCCGTCGGGGTTCCGCCAATCTGCCTGCGGGTCACCGATCACCTTGCCCAGGCCATCTACGGTGCCATCTGCGGTCTTACAGGCCACCTCCGCGCGGCCGTCGCCATCCAGGTCATAGACTATAAACAGGGTGTAGTGGGCCCCCTCACGTATGTTGATCCCTAGGTTGATACGCCACAAGAAGGTCCCATCCAGCCTATACGCCTCAAGGATGGGCGGATCTGTAAGGCCTGCATAGGCATTGTCCTTGCCAACGCCTGCCTGGTGCAAGACGATCTCATACGTGCCGTCGCCATCAAGATCGCCTACAGAGGCATCGTTGGGCGTATAGCCGGTAGGTGTTTCAAGCGGGATCAGTATATACGGCTGTCCCAATGCAACTGCAGGCCTGCAGGGTTCGAGTTCAACACCCTTGACCAGTGGCCTTACCACATATGCCACTTCCATAGCCTTGTCTGGGATCTGGTCTACGTAGTTGGTACTCTCGCAGATGGGTTGCCCATTGACCAGCTCCAGATCAGACCCGATGATCCTATAGAGGTTAAATGCGACCTGCTCCGGGTCGCTAGCCAGCAGACGCCAACTGACAAATACCTGGCCATCAGCCATCTTGACCGCCACAAGGCCGCGATCGAGCTGCTCGATCTGCCTTTGGGCATTACCTGAGGTGCATAGGGCCAGGGCAACTAGAAGTATCAGTCGGTACGCAGTCATATACACATCTTATCAGCACAATAACAAGACACACAAGACTATTCTTCTAGTCCTGTGTGTCTTCGCAAATAGCAAAGAGCGTGCTGGCTACTGCGTGATGATACGGAACTGGTCGAATATCGCATAGCCTGTCTGGTTGGAGTAGGTGCACTGGAATACACCTACTGCCACAGGCAGGCCATCGAAATCGTCGTGTGTCCTTGGCGAACAGGGCATGTCGATCCAGTTGATCCCATCTGCACTTACCCTGAAATAGAAGGTATTGCCTTTGCGTTCCAACTGCAGATAAGGATACAGGTTCCAGGCCAGGCCGTTGTTGCAACGTTCTCTTCGTACACCATTGTTAGCGGTACGGACGAAGTTGCCGCAGTTCCAGATGGGGAAGTAGTCTATAGAGACCCAGTCTTCACCTACACCTGCGTCTGAGTCGATGACGTTCCTAGCCATTAGGCCGCAGTTGTTGTGGTATACAGGGTTGTTTGGATCGCCTGCATAGCCTACGACCTTTACGGATGCGATGAAGTCACCGTAGACGATCTTATAGAGGAATGGTCCTAATGGGTTCCATGGTTCTGACCAGAATGAGTTGGAGGACTCGAGGTAGAGTTGGCCTTGGCTGGTAATGGAGGCGTTGATGGCGTTGGCGGTCTGGCCAGGTCCTAGGCCTACCAGTCCATCCCACCCAGTCCCCTCAACACCCTCAGAAAGGAAGTCGTGGGGCGTATCGAATCGATCCACAAAGGTAACCAGACCCTTGGGTTTGGCCTTTGCTCCCACAAAAGACCAGGTATCCCCTGTGTGTATGGTGCCATCTGCCTCGACCTCATCTACACGCCAATAGTAGATCACGTCGGGTTGGACATCTTGAGCAAGTGTATATGTGGTGCCAGACTGCTTGGCGACCTGTTCAAGTGCGTTCGGGTCTGTACCAAGGTAGACGATGTGCTCAACGGCGGTATCACCAGGTATCCATTCCAGTGTAGGCTTGCCAGATACCACAGCCCCATTGTCTGGCTCGAGCAATATGGCCTTCAATTGTGGGCTTTCTATGATGCTGATCCAGTCAAAGGCCGCATAACCCATATCCGCAGAGAACGTGCACTGGAAAAGGCCTACCTGTAGCGGTATCCCAGCAAGGTCCTTCCTGACGATGGGTGAGCATGGCATCTCGGTCCAATTGATGCCATCCTGGCTTGTCCTGAAGTAGAATGTGTCGCCCGTGCGTTCCAACTGGAGGTAAGGATCTAGGTCGAAGGCCTTCCCATTATGGCACCTTTCCGACCTAGCACCATCATCTGCTACACGCACAAAATTGCCGCAATTCCAGATGGGGAAGTAATCGATGGATACCCAATCCTCGCCAGGGCCTCCATCAGAGGTGGCGACATTCCTTGCCATTAGGCCGCAGTTGTTGTGGTATACCCAGGCATCGGCAGTGCCTGCGTAAGCGGATACCTTGGTGGTTGCAACAAAGTTGCCTGTGACGATCTTGTACAGGAACGGTCCTAAGGGATTCCAAGGCTCTGCCCAAACGCCGCCTGCAGATGCCAGGTAGAGTTGGCCAGGCCTTGACATAGAGGCATTGAGGGCCGCTGCAGTCTGGCCCTCCTCCAAGCCGATCAGGCCGTCCCAACCTGTCCCTTCCACACCCTCCAACAAGAAGTCAGTAGGCACATCAAAATCGTCGCGGAATTCCTGGCCTGATACCAGTCCGCAGACAATCAACAATAAGATTGATACTTGCAGGATCTTTGGTCGCATACGACTCCTCCTAGTTAGATTGCTACTTACTCTTGGGCCGTTCATTTCACGGCCCTCATGGTCTGATTCGGGGACAGCCCAAATCAGACCATTGATTCATCAACATAGGCCCAGGACTTAAAATCATTCTATGGCTTGGGCAGCAGTGGATCAAGCGATTGGATCGTCTTAAACCATGTATTTCATGACTATCTGGTTCATGTCGTGGAATATATGCGCTTATCGAAATAATGACTGGTCACAGCGCACACAATCCTATCTGCCCTCAAAGCAAAGGGATGATTTTTTTAGAGACAATAGACCTGCTTGGCGCCGGCTGTGTTAGCTTTACTGGCCTGAGTATAACTCATTCCATATGATCTCTATCAAGGCAGCCTGGTCAGTTGGGAACGATGCCTTGATTTGATCGAGCGATTGACCTTCCTTGATCAACTGCCGGACCTTCTGGTGTCTTGTCCTCATGGCCTCGATGTACTGCATGATTGCATCCCTGTTGACCAGTTCGGCGTGACCACTGCAGAAGGTACGTGCATCAGGCAGGCCAGCCAGCATCCGCTCCAATGTCTTGACCTGCTGAAGGCTGCTACCTCCCTTGTATGCATGGATCAAAGGTGTCCTGCCCACAAAGACCTGGTCTCCAATAAACGCGATCTGATCTTGGGGGATATAAACCACGATGTCGCCTGTGGTGTGGCCTATGCCAAAGTATCGCAATTCCACCTTTGTGGTCCCAAGGTGCATGTCCAATCCTTCAGAGAATGTGATTGAGGGGATGAACTCCGCCATCTTTGGGTCAGCCCACTGTGATGGCCTGCCATCTCTGCCAGGTAAGAAGAGTTCCTTCCTGCAGTTCTGGTGTGAGATGATCGTGATGCCTGTTGGCATGTAGCGATTGCCGGCGGTGTGGTCGCCATCGCTATGGGTGTTGACCAGGTAGCGGATGGGCCTATCGGTGATGCCTCGCACTGCAGCCAGGGTCTGCTCTACTGAGGTCTGGTCCATCTTGGTATCTATGAGCAAGACCGCCTCATGGCCTACCACCACGCCACCAGTAGCGCCCCTGCCACCTTTGACCTCAAAGACCCTCTCGGAGAGCTTGATTAACTGCACCTGTTGCTGCTGTGCAATGCCGAGCTGGAGGCAGCAGGCCAGGATCGCAAGCAACGTTATTATCGACCTACCCATGGACATAATATCCTCTCATTTGGTTGATAGGAGAGCACAATGCTAAGATTCAGTCAAGCCCTTGCCCCCTAAAATAATGGGGCCCGCTAGATGGCGGGCCCCATCATCGTGAATCGCGGAGGATAGTTACTGTCCTGTCCTCGAGAGCCTGATGTCGTCGATAAAGATCTTACCAGATGAGCCAGGCTGTGGGCTCAAGGGATTGCCTACCCCCAAGCTAATGGATTTGACCGCCTTCAGATTGACACCTGTCAGGCTGCTAAATGGCACATCCCAACGCTCCCAGACACCAGTGGCTATCATCCCTGTATCCGGACTGGTCACCAGCTTGGAGCCGCCGGAGATATCCTCTACCTTCACATAGAAGGTGGCAGGTTCATTGCCCTGTACCTGTTGAGTGCCGATCTCGGCCACCTGCCATGTACCTGTGACATTGCCAGTGGTGGAGACATTTGAGAACTTGGCCCCACAGACCTCGGCAGCGTCGTGGCTAGTCACGGCCAGCCCAATGTAGACCTGGTTGGCCATGGCGATCGTATCCTGTGACTGGACAGGATCCGGACCCACGGAGGTCCAGTTGACCCCATCTGCGGAACACTCGGCAACAAAGGTATTGCCATTACGTGTCAGCCTGACCCAGTATGGTGCAACAAGGCCTGTCTGATTGGTGTTGGTGCTGGTCCCTGAAGGCTCTAGCCTCCTCTGGAATGCAACACCGTTGTTCGGGCTCAGTATTACCATGGCATGCCTTGACCCTGGATCAAGGGTCTCGCGGATCATCACGCCTGCCTTTGCCCATGGGTCTGTATTGCCTACGGAGATCACCTGGGCGGTGATAGAGCCATTGCCGGTCAACTGCTTGTACACAAACCTAAATTGGTCAGAGGTGCCCCAGATGTCTGCACCTGTGCCATTCATGATGATGGTGCCTGGTGCCAGCTCTACGAATGCAGCAGGTTGACCACGGAGATACATGGTCAGTGTATTAAGGCCACCTATTGTCCAATCCTGTGCAGACTGGAACCTGAGGGTTGCCTCAGAGTAATAGGGTGGGTTGCCATTGCTGAACGCAAACGGCATGGATTGACGGCCAGAATTGATGATCAGCCTTTCTGCATAAGGCGGCTGGTCGTTGCCAACAACAGAGCCTGTCCCATTGCCAGCAGCAGCTGGAACATTGCATGCAGCTGAGCCGCTGTGGCCTAGGCCGTCTAGCCAGGCAAAGAATATCTTCTTGCACTCATCATCATACGACTCAAAGTCATCTACCACCGCATGGTCTATGGTAGTAAAGCTCCACACATCCCCAGGTACAACCTGTGGCGTTGCCGCATCATTGACCTCATCCACACGCCAGTAATACGTGGTAGCATAAAGCGGTGTGAATGTACCTAGACCCACCTTGTGGTCCTGCAGACTAACAGGTGTTACAGTACCTGCTGTCACCGCCTCCTTGTCTTGGCCAAGGTATACCTTGTGACTCGCCGCCTGCCTGCCTGGCCGCCAGTTCAGTGTGGCATCTATCCCCACACCACTAGCACCATCTGCAGGCTCAGGATAGAAGGCCGCAAGCGGTATGGCAAAGAACCTCACCTCAGCAATACTGGCTATGACCTTGCCTCCCCAAGAACTCTGGATGTTGAGCTTGACATACTTGGCAAATACACCACCAAGGTCTATGTGGATGTCAGAGACATATCCCTCCTCACCAGGGGCCTGGGCAAACTCAAACATACCCAGGCTGTTCCAGGTCTGGCCATCCTCTGAATAGACGATCTCCACGTCCTTGGCACCCCAGCCGATCAGGGCCTCCG
>JARYLO010000004.1 GCA_029907605.1 Sedimentisphaerales bacterium | reverse complement strand
AAGCTGATATTGGTGGTATTGGGCAATCGGTTTGTCTTGTGGCCGTTGAGGATCGCCCCTGGACAGGTATGGAGTATCGCCTGCTCTAGCTTGTCCCTGAGCCTGCGGACATATGTGTTTTCATGCTCGATATACCGCATGGCCAGTTCGCATGCCTTGCCTAGGCCTATGATCCCGGGGACGTTCTCTGTGCCGGCCCTCCTGCCAGCCTCCTGATGCCCACCTAGGATCAGCGGTGCCAGCCTGGTGCCTTTGCGGATATAGAGCGCACCTATACCCTTGGGTGCATGCAGCTTGTGGCCTGAGAGGCTCAGTAGGTCAATAGGTGTATCCGCAAGGTTGATTGGGACCTTGCCGACTGCCTGCACAGCGTCGGTATGGAATACGATGCCTTTACTGGTGACCATCCTTGCGATCTGATCTATGGGGAATATGACGCCGGTCTCGTTGTTAGCAAACATGATGGTCACCAGGGCGGTCTGGTCATCGAGGCTGTCCTCAAGCTGATCCAGGTCGAGCATGCCCTGGCGATCAACCCCTATCTCCACCACCTCATATCCATGGGCCAATAGGTCCCTGCACACAGAAAGGACCGCAGGGTGCTCGACCCTACTGGTGATGACCTTTCGCTTGTGTGGCTGGGCAGCCAGCGTGCCGCGTATGGCCATGTTGTCGCTCTCTGTGCCGCCGCTGGTAAAGACGATCTCCGAAGGTTCGCAACCCAACAGCCCGGCCACCTGTTCCCTGGCCTGCCTTATCTTGGCGGCGATCTGTCCGCCGAATGAGTGCGTACTGGATGGGTTGCCGTACAGGGTACAGAAATAAGGCTCAATGGCCTCCATGACCTCATCTGCGACCCTCGTTGTGGCATTGTTATCCAGATAGATGACGGTCTTGGTCTTGCTCTTCATGGCTGTCATGATGCGTGCTGGACCTCTACGACCAGGTCCTCGCTGACAAACTCCTTCAACTTAGCCTCAACTACGTCCTTGCTGGTAAAATCAGATGTGGGGCACATGGCACACATGCCCCTGAAGGCCACTATCACCTTGTTGCCGTCCACATCGATCAGGTCCACGTCCCCACCGTGCGCACGGAGGGCGGGCCTTACCTGCTGGTCTATGGTCTGCTGTATCAATTGGATCTTCCGTATGTTGGTCAGCCTGGCAGGCCTCCTCTGTTGGACAGCAACAGGGGGCCTATCCTTGTTGACCTGGGCGAGTATCTGTTCTATCTGACCCTTGCAGCCACCGCAGCCGCCTCCTGCCTTGCAGTAGTTGGTGACCTGCTCTACGGTGGTCAGGCCATTTTCCCTAATGACCCTCTCTATCCCCTTGTCGGTCACACCAAAGCATGTACAGACGATCTTGCCCTCTGGCGTGGGCCTCTTCTTTTCGCGAGACCTGTAGTACTCTATGGCCGCCTCCAATGCCTCCATGCCCATCACAGAACAGTGCATCTTCTGCTCAGGAAGGCCGCCGAGCATCTGCGCTATGTCCTTGTTCGTGATCTTGGTAGCCTCTTCGAGTGTCTTGCCCTTGATCATCTCTGTCAGGACGGATGCGGATGCAATGGCACTTGCACAGCCGAAGGTCTTGAACTTGGCCTCCTTTATCCTGCCATTCTCATCCAGTTTGAATGTAAGCCTCAATGCATCCCCGCAAGCGATCGAGCCTACCTCACCGATCCCGTCAGGGTCCTCCACCTCCCCTACGTTGCGGGGGTTGTAGAAGTGGTCCCACACCTTTTCGCTATATTCCCACATATGCCTTTGCCAATGCCTGATCGAAGTCCTTAATTATATCCTCTATGTGCTCGGTCCCAACGGAAACCCTTATGTAATCCCTGGTCACACCTGCAGCCATCTGTTCGGCCTCGGTCAGCTGCTGATGCGTGGTGCTGGCAGGGTGTATCACCAACGTCTTGCTGTCGAGTACGTTTGCCAGGTGGCTGGCCAACCTGACGGACTCAATGAACCTGACCGCTGCATCCTGGCCGCCCTTGATCCCAAAGCCCAGCATCGCACCCTGACCCCTTGGCAGGAATCTCATTGCCAGGGCATGCTGGGGATGGGTGGGCAGGCCTGGGTAGTTGACCCAACTGACCGCAGGATGAGATTCAAGCCACTTGGCCAAGGCCAGGGCATTCTCGCACTGCCTGGGCACACGCAGATGTATGGTCTCAAGGCCTTGTAGGAAGAGCCAGGCATTGAATGGCGACATGCAGGCACCCATATCACGCAGCAATTGTACCCTCAACTTTACTGCATATGCAATCTGCCCGAAGTCTTCGACATATCTGACACCATGGTAACTTGGATCTGGCTCAGTCAGTTCTGGATACCTGCCATTTGCCCAATCGAACCTGCCTGAATCGATCGCGATCCCGCCTATACTGGTCCCATGACCACCGATGATCTTTGTGCAACTGTGGACCACGATATCCGCCCCATGTTCTATTGGCCTAAAGAGGACTGGTGAGGCAACCGTGTTATCGACCATCAGCGGCATGCCATGATCGTGGGCCACCTTCGCTATGGCAGGATAATCAAGGATGTCGTTCTTGGGGTTGCCTATGGTCTCTATGAACAGAAGCCTGGTGCTGGGCCTGATGGCCTTCTTGAAGTTATCTGGATCAGAGGGTTCAACAAAGGTCGCCTCGATGCCAAGCTTATGCAATGTATGTGTAAAGAGGGTCACTGTACCGCCATACAGCGAGCTGGATGCAACGATATGCTGGCCAGAGCTGCATATGTTCAGCACCGCATTGGTGATGGCCGCCATTCCTGAGCTAAAGGCTACCGCCGCCTGACCTCCTTCAAGCAAGGCCATGCGTTTCTCAAGGACCTCGGTGGTAGGGTTCATGATCCTCGTGTAGATATTGCCAAACTGCCGCAGCGCAAATAGGTCAGCTGCATGTGCGGTGTCCTTGAATACATAACTTGTGGTCATGTAAAGGGGCACTGCCCGGCTGAGGGTTGCAGGATCCGGCTCCTGGCCTCCATGTACTGCCAGGGTCTCAAGGTGGTATTGTATGTCCTGGTCCATCGCTATCTGCCTTTAGTCACTTGTGAGCCCTTTATCATCCAATCCAGGGACCTCCTCGCCCTTACGGCTATATCCACTGGCACGCTGATCCTGCAGGCCATATCCTCTAGGGCCCAAAGGATCTTGTCCAGCGTGATCCTCTTCATATTCGGGCAGACCGCCCGCTGGCTGGCAGGTATGTAATGGGCAGATGGATTTATCTTCTTTAGTGCATGTATGATCCCTGTCTCTGTGCCGACGATATAGGTCTTGGCTGCTCCATCCTTGACCAGTCGCAACATCTGACCAGTACTGAGCACATGATCTGCCAGCTGCCTGACAGGTTGGGTGCATTCAGGATGGACCATGACCACCGCATCTGGGTACCTGGCCCTGGCATCCTTTATGTCCTGTTCGGTTATCACCACATGCGACCGGCAATAGCCCGGCCAGAGTATCAACTGCCTGCCTGTCTGCTGGGCCGTATGCTGGCCGAGGTTCTGATCGGGCACGAATATGATCGGCCGGTCTAAAGGCAATGATCTGACCAGGTCTATGGCATTGGCTGATGTACAGCAATAGTCGCTCTCTGCCTTTACATCAGCGGTGCTATTGACGTAGCAGACCACGATCGCCTCTGGGTGCTGGGCCTTTAGTTGCTGCAGTTGGTCTGCTGTAATCATGTCTGCCATAGGACAACCTGCATCCAGGTCAGGTAAGAGTACTACCTTATCTGGGCAGAGGATCGCAGCAGTCTCTGCCATGAATCTCACACCACAGAATAAGATCAGGTCCGCATCTGTCTTTGATGCCTGGATGCTCAGGCCCAGTGAATCCCCAGTAAAGTCGGCCAGGTCCTGTATCTCGGCAGGCTGGTAGTTGTGCGCAAGGATGACTGCGTTCCGTTCGGACCTCAGCCTTTGTATCTTTTCGATCAGATCCTTCAATGCGACCCCCTTTTCTTGCTGGTACCCTTGTGCCTAGGCAGGTAGACCAGCTCAGGCCCAGGGCTGGTGACGGTCACGCCAGGCGGCACAGACTCCTTTATCCACACATTGCCGCCTATGACCGCACCCTTGCCTATGGTGACATTGCCGAGGATGGTGGCCTCTGCATATATGACCACATCATCCTCTATGGTCGGATGTCGTTTGCCTCCCTTTATGATCCTGCCACGTTTGTCCCTGGGGAAGCTCAAGGCACCCAAGGTCACGCCCTGATACAACTTGACCCTGTCACCAATGATCGTAGTCTCACCTATCACCACACCAGTACCATGATCAATAAAGAAGCTCTTACCTATGGTTGCGCCTGGGTGGATGTCTATACCTGTGTTGCAGTGCGCCCATTCGGACATGATCCTGGGTATCAAGGGCACATCCATCTTGTAGAGCTCATGGGCGATCCTGTAGGTGGCTATGGCGGTTATACATGGATAGCTGATGATGATCTCCTCATATGACTTGGCGGCAGGATCCCCATCAAATGCTGCCTCCACATCGGTCTTGAGGACCTCCCGCAGCCTTGGCAGGCTCGTCAGCAGGCTGTAGACCGCTGCCTCCGCCTTGCCCTTACAGTTGCAACCTGTGCAACGATTGATGGTGCAGTGGTACCTATAGGCCCTCTCTATCTGCTCGACCAAGTTTGCATGCACCTTGCAGAGGATCTCGCCTACCATAAAGCCAAGCCCTGACCTGGTCACGACCCTGCGACCTGAGTAGCCAGGAAAGAGGACCTCGAATAGCAACTCCAGGACCTCTATTATCTTGTCCCGTACCGGCAGATTAGACACATCGGTCAGGTTCACGCCATAGTCGCCATCGTACGTGGCAATGATCTGATCGACCAGGTGCCTCATCACATCGCTACTAACCTTCTTGAACCGCATGGCACGTCCCTCAGGGCTTTGCGAATAGGTCTGTGGATATATAGCGCTCTGCAGTATCTGGCAATATGACCACCAATGTCTTGCCCTTGCTTGCCTGTTCAGAGGCGATCTGCAATGCAGCCCACATCGCGGCACCAGAGCTGATCCCTGCCAGTATCCCCTCCTTTGCAGCCAAGGCCCTTGCGGTCTGTATTGCATCCTCATTGCTGACCTGCAGGATCCGATCTATAAGACCCCTTTCCAATATCTGGGGCACAAACCCAGCCCCTATACCTTGTATCTTGTGCCTGCCAGGCCTGCCCCCAGAAAGTACGGGCGAGTCCTTAGGCTCTACTGCCACCACCTGGATCGATGGCCTCCTTTGTTTGAACACACGGCCGCACCCGGTCAAGGTGCCGCCAGTGCCAACGCCAAAGACCAATATGTCTACCTGGCCCTGCGTATCCTCCCATATCTCTATGGCCGTGGTCTCCATGTGGGCCTTGGGATTGGTAGGATTCTCGAATTGCTGAGGGATGAAGCTATTCTTGATCTTGCTGGCCAGTTCCCTTGCCTTGTCCACTGCACCTGCCATGCCCTTTTCCGCCTCTGTCAAGACCAACTGGGCACCTAGTAGCTGCAGGAGCTTACGCCTCTCGATACTCATGGACTCGGGCATGGTCAGTATTAATCTATAACCCCTTGCTGCACAGACACAGGCCAGGCCGATCCCAGTATTGCCGCTAGTAGGCTCTATGATCACCGTGTCCTTGTCGATCAACCCCCGTGCCTCTGCATCCTCGATCATCGCCTTGGCAATCCTGTCCTTGACGCTGCCTGCAGGATTCCTGGACTCCAGCTTGGCAAGTATCTGTACCCCCTCTGGACCGAGCCTATTGATCCTCACCAACGGGGTCTTGCCGATCGTCTGGGTGATGTCAGCATACACTGGGCACATCCTTCACCTCTTAGATCTCATAGTCTGGCCGCCAGGCTGCCTTGGCCTTTTCCGCCAGATCCTTCAACGTTATCTCCTTGAGTACCTTATCCATGGCCTGCTCTAGATCGCTCCAAAGTCCCCTGGCAACGCAATCGCTGGACCTATTGCAAGAGGACGCGTCCTTGACGCACTCCATCAGCAGCACATGCCCTTCTAGGCACCTGAAGACCTGATCCATCGTGATCTGGCTAGCAGGCCTGGCTAGCATGTACCCTCCCCTTGCACCCCTAACACTCCTGATCAGCCCAGCGCCCTTCATGATCGTCATCAATTGCTCCAGATACTTCTCTGATATCCCCTGGTGCCTGGAGATACTCCGCAACTGAACAGGCCCATCTGCCTGCCTCTGTGCAAGCTCGATGATCGCCCTTATCCCATACCTAGTCCTAGTCGATACTTTCATAGCCTAGTATTCCCAGAAACTTACGGGATGATTATAGCCAGCTTGATGTCAGACGCAAGGGTAAAATGACTCTTATCATTGCGGCTGTGCTCTGCGTCACCCCGGGCAATGAGGCGTGGATCTAGGATAGGATATAGGTGCCTGGCGGGTCATGCCGGTTCCATCAGATGTATGTACCGGGGGCAAGGGCCAACCTGTACTCGCCACGTTGCCAGATGGGATTGGTCCTGAGGCCAATCTGGTATGTCAGCCAGTGGGGTTACTGTGTCTTGGGTATAGCCATTTCCTTGCAGGAAATGGCTCTGGCCAGGCTTGTGACGGAGGCGGCCAGACACACAGGTGGCCCTAACGGCCCTTCGCTATATGCCTAGGCCCTCCCTTCTGATGAGCCCTTCGACAGAGCAGTCGCGCAATGGCTTGTAGCCCTTTAGTGGCATGATGTGCTGGTGGACTGCATCGATGATGTCGGATGGATACGGGAAGAAGGCGTCCTCAAGCTCATCAGGCGGCGTTATCCAGTTCCTCGAGCCTACCACCACAGGGGGGGCGTCCAGCTCATCAAAGGCAAATTGTGCGATCTTTGAGGCCATGGTATGCAGGTAGCTTCCCCGCTCGCATGCATCGGAGGTCAGTAATATCTTGCGTGTCTTTTTGACCGATTCGATGACAGGCCCGTAGTTGAATGGCACTAGGCTCCTTGCATCTATGACCTCGCAGGAGATCCCGTACTGTTGCTCGAGGATCTTGACCGCGTCCATCGCGCGATAAAGGGTTGCGCCTATGGTCAAGATCGTCAGGTCCTTACCCTGTTTGCGTATTGCAGGCTCACCTACAGGCACCTCGTAGTATCCCTCAGGCACACCCTCGCGGACGAATTGCTCTGCTATGCCATAGATCCTCTGGCTTTCAAAGAAGATCACTGGGTCAGTACCGGTCAGTGCAGAATACATCAGGCCCTTGGCATCGTATGGGGTGGCGGGGAAAACGACCTTCAGGCCTGGTATGTGTGCGCACAGGCTGGTCCAGTCCTGGCTGTGCTGTGCACCGTACTTACTGCCAACAGAGACCCGCACCACTACAGGCATCCGCAGCAGGCCTCCGCTCATGGACTGCCATTTGGATAGTTGATTGAATACCTCGTCGCCTGCCCGGCCTAAGAAGTCGCAATACATCAGCTCCACCAATGCCCTGCCTCCTTCCAATGCATAGCCTACTGCAGTGCCTACGATTGCGCCCTCCACGATAGGGGTATTGAATAGGCGGTGATACGGCAAGGCCTCGGTGAGTCCTCGATATACTGCGAATGCACCTCCCCAGTCCCTGTTCTCCTCGCCATATGCAATCAGGGTAGGATCCTCATAAAACCGGTCCAGTATGGCCTCAAATATGGCATCCCGCAGTGTGACACACTGGCTGTCCTTGAGCCTGTTGCCATCCTTATCGTAGGCAGACCTGCTCTTGCTGGCCAGGGCCTTAAGGCGGGGATTCTCGTGTTTGGGTATCAGGACCTCAGGCCGCCTGGTGGGATCCATTGAAGGGACCTTCTGGTTGGAGAACATGACCCTATCGAGTAAGCAGCCCAATGGCTTCAGGTCCTCCCTTGGCGATATGGCGAGGTCCACTGCCTTCTTGCAGGCCCTGAGGATTATATCTTCTACCTGCATGTTCATCTGATCCAGGTCGGATTGTTTGCACAGACCTGCCTCTATCAGGGATCTGCCGAAGTGTTTGATAGGATCCTCTTGTTGCCATGCCTCTAGTTCGCTACGTTCGCGGTAGCTGCCCTGGTCAGAAGGTGAGTGGCCGCTGTATCTATATGTGATCGTATCCAGCAGGACGGGACCATCCCCCTTTTCGATGATCTGCCGCTTGCGAAGTATGGCATCTGCAACTGCAAGGGGATTGTATCCATCGATCCTCTCTGCATGCATCTTTTCTGGGTTGAGGCCAGCTCCTATCCTGGCCAACATGCCGAAACCCATGGTCTCCCCTTGAGGCTGGCCACCCATGGCATAGAAATTGTTCATAAAATTCATGATCAATGGGAGGCCTCCGCGGTAGGGCTCGTCCCAAAGCTTCTTGAACTGATCCATGGTGGCAAAGCACATCGCCTCCCATACAGGGCCGCATGATGAACTGCCATCGCCTATATTGCAGAGCACTATTCCGGGTTTCCGATTCACCTTCTTATACAAGGCCGCACCGACGGCTATATCTGCCGAGCCTCCCACAATCGCATTGTTTGGGTATATCCCAAATGGCGGGAAGAATGCATGCATGGATCCGCCCATGCCCCTATTGAATCCTGCCTTGCGGCCGAATATCTCGGCCAATGTGCCGTAGACCAAGAAGTCGATAGCGAGGTCCTTTACGGTACCCCTTGCATCCTTCTTCACTATGCGAAGGCAAAGACCATCCATGTAACCCTCCATGATCTTCATGAGGGTCTTGTCATCTAACCTCTGGATTGCAGATAGGCCCTTGGCCAGTATCTCGCTGTGGCTGCGATGGCTGCCATAGATGTGGTCATCAACAGTGAGGTGAAATGCCATCCCTACTGCGGCTGCCTCCTGTCCTATGGATAGATGCGCAGGTCCCTTGTGCTCATACTGTATCCCCTTGTATGAGCCTCGCAACTTGATCTCGTTGAGCATCAGCTCGAATGTCCTGCAAATAAGCATGTCCCGCTGCATGCGGAGCAGGTCCTCAGGCGAGTACCGGCTTAGCTCATTCTTAAGTTGCTTATCGTACTGCAGCACCGGAATTGGCTTGAATTCGATGTAACCTGGCCTGCGTTGGTCTTTCGGCAGTATCGGTTGGGATTTAGGCATGCTAACCTCCAGATATCGATCCTGACCCAGGGTATATGACCTGTATCTGTAGACTTGAAAAGAACTGCATCCATTCGTCGCTAGGCTGGCGGTCGGTCACGATCTTTGCAACGGACTTCCATTCTACGATCCTGTAGAGTGCTGGCGCATCGAACTTGGTGTGGTCTGCAAGCAATATCGCATGCCTGGCAGACCTGACTGCCTGCCCAAATAGCGATGCACTCTCGATATCAGTGGCAGTTGGGCCAAAGTCCATGCCAAGGCCGTCCGTGCCGAAGAATGCCTTGTAGCCGCGGAGCTGATCCAGCGAGGCAGATGCCATAGGGCCTATAGTGTCCATCCTCTCTGGCCGGAACTGCCCACCCAGTAAAAGGACCTTTACGCCTGGGCTGATCAGCTCTTGAGCTGTCCTGATAGAGTTGACTATCACACACAACTGACGCTTGGAACGCAGGTATTGGGCAAGATGGAAACATGTCGTGCCAGAGTCCAGGAATACCTGGTCCCCGTCCTGGACCAATGCCGCTGCCAGCCTACCTATGGTCTTCTTCTCCTCTGCGTTCCTGGTCAGCTTGGCCATGAAGGATAGGTCAGAATCCCTCCTTACGGTGGCACCGCCATGGGTCAACTCCAACAGCCCATCCCTGGCCAAGGCCTTCAGGTCCCTGCGTATCGTTGCGACAGAGACCTTCAACTGCTCGGCCAGCCCATTGATCTGTACGTGCCCATCCCTGTAAAGCTGGGCAATGATGGCCTCTCGTCTTTGGGCTTGCGACAAGGTCATGACATAAATAGAGCAGACTAGATCATCGATTGCAATAGAATTTTGCTCAATTTGTGCTTGAATGATGATCTATTTAGCCCTATCATTGCCGGGGTACTATGATCTGGTAGGATTCTGCCATGATAGAGCTAAGGCTACCTAATATAGTTGATCAGGGTCTCAACCCCCTGGTGCTGGCCAAATGGGCGGTCCGGCCGGGCCAGGACGTAGCAGCAGACGAGATTATCGCTAGTATCGAGGCGCCTGGGGCGATCATCGAACTTCGATGCAGTATGGATGGCACCATCCAAGAGCTTCTGGCCAACCCGGGCCAGGTCCTTCAGGGCGGCCAGGCCATCTGCACCATAGGGCCCAAGGGTCAGAAGTCACAGGCTCCTGCCAGGCCGGTGGCCGGACAGCAGGCCATCAAAGGCAGGGTCATACCGATCCTCATGCCCCAGGCAGGTCAGACCATGGAGGAAGGCACGATCCTGGCATGGAAGGTAAAGGAAGGGGACCTGATCCAGGCAGGCCAGGTGATAGCGGAGATAGAGACCGACAAGGCAGCCATGGACGTGGAGGCCGCGGATTCCGGCAGGCTTGCCAGGATCGTGGCTAAGGAGGGCCAGGTAGTGCCTGTCAAGACCCCGATCGCATATCTGGCCCAGACCGATGCAGATCTAGAGGCCTACCTCAGCTCGCAAGGCCAGGCAGTCCAGACCGCCGCCCCAGAAGAGACAGGGACAGGAGTAGCCAAAGGGCAGGTCTCCACCGAACCTGCAGCACAGGCACCTACTCAGATCATAGGCGGCCGGGTCAAGGCCTCTCCTGCTGCCCGCAAGATGGCAGCGGAGATGGGCATAGACCTGGCCCAGGTGCCCTCAGGTTCTGGACCTGGTGGAAGGATACTCACCACAGACCTACAAGGCCTCAAGGCAGGTCCAACGACCACTGGTCTTTCAAAGATGAGGCTTGCGATTGCCAGGAACCTATTGTGGTCCAAGCAGAATATACCGCACTTCTATGCAAAGCGGATCATAGACGCCAACAGCCTGATGAATGCGTACCGCACACTAAAGCCCCAATGTGGCTGCACGATCAATGACCTTGTGGTTGCAGCAGTGGCCAGGGCGGTCCGGCAATTCCCGGCATTTCGGAGCCAGTTCAAGGAAGATAGGATCGTGGAGCTGTCATCCGTCAACATAGGTATTGCTGTAGGCACGGACCAGGGCCTGACGGTCCCTGTGCTGATGGATGCAGACAAGCTAGACCTCAAGACGCTTGCACAGAGGACGAAGGCCCTTGTTGAGAATGCCAGGGCAGGCAAGCTGGAAGGCGTAGGCCAAGGGGTCTTCACGGTCACCAATCTGGGCATGTTCGGGATAGAGGAATTCTATGCCATCATCAATCCACCTGAGTCTGCCATACTGGCCGTTGGTGCAGTAAGGGATGCGGTGAAGGTGATCGATGGGAGTATCGTCCCAGCGAAGGTGATGACCCTGTGCCTAAGTGTGGACCATAGGATCATTGATGGCGTGCTTGCAGCGCAATTCCTGGCCAGGCTAGCAGAATTGCTTGAGCAGCCGGAGGTCTTGGTCAGTCCTAAGGATAAAGGTTGATCGCCATGGAGAATCTATTCGACGTAGCAGTGATAGGTGCTGGGCCTGGTGGCTATGTGGCTGCTATCAGGGCGGCCCAGATGGGTGCAAGGGTCGCCGTAGTAGAAAAGGACCTGCCGGGAGGAACATGCCTCAATCGAGGCTGTATCCCGTCAAAGGCCCTGCTTGCATCTGCCGAATTGCTGTACAAGATCCGCAATGCGGGCCAGATGGGTATCAACGTTGGCGGCCACGTCCATTTCGATTGGTCTGCCATACAGGCCAGGAAGGACGGGGTCCTGGCCAGACTCCGATCAGGTATAAAGGGGCTCTTCTCCAGCAAGGGTGTGACCTTGTTTGAGGGGCGTGCCAGGATTGAAGGGCCGGGCAGGTTGGCGATAACCGGTAAGAATGGGTCGTCAGGATCCATAAATGCAAGGAAGCTCATTATTGCAACAGGATCCGTCCCTGCCTTAATACCCGGCTGGACCGCGGACGAGAAGGTGGTCTGCACCTCAGATCAGGCCCTTCACTGGAAGGACCTGCCAAACAGGATCCTGATCGTTGGCGGAGGGGCCATAGGCTGTGAGTTTGCCTGCATGCTCCACGAATATGGCGTCAAGGTCACACTGGTAGAGATGCTAAGCGGCCTGCTGCCGGGCATGGAACCTGCCCTGGGCAGGGCACTAGAGGCGGTGTTTGCAAAGAGGGGCATCCAGGTCTTCACTGGCACAAAGGTAGAAGACTTTTCTGTGGGTGATCAGTCGGCCATCGCTAGGCTCAGCAATGGCCAATCGATAGAAGCAGATAGGGTCCTTGTTGCAACGGGTCGCAGGCCTGACACCCAGGAGCTAGGCCTGGGGGCCTTACGTCTGAAGACCGAAAGGGGCTTTATCCCTGTCAACGACCGGATGCAGACCTCTGTCAAGGATGTGTATTGCATAGGCGATGCAAACGGCAGGTGCATGTTGGCACATGCCGCCAGTGCCCAAGGCATCTGCGCGGTAGGGGACGCACTAGGGCAGGGCAAGGACTTCGCCTTGCCAGTACCCATGGCGGTCTATACCTTCCCTGAGGTTGCGTCGGTAGGGATAAACAGTGTTCAGGCAGCCCAACAAGGCATCCCCGTAAAGATAGGCCATTTTCCAGTGGGCCACCTGGGCAAGGCACAGGCAAGTGGCGAGGACTTGGGCTTTGTCATGGTCATAAGGCACAGGCACGATGGGACCCTGCTGGGTATGCACATGATCGGCCCGCATGCAACGGAGATCATAGAGGTGGCAACCGCGATGATCGGCCAGCGCGCATCTGCCGCTGACCTTGGCCAGATGGTATTTGCACACCCGACCATAAGTGAGGCAGTCAAGGAGGCGGCAGAGGATGCATTCGATCTGGCGATACACCTGCCTGCCAGGAGGGCGGTAAGACTGGTAGCAGAGGTCAAGGATATACCATAATATGGACCCAATATCCCTGCTCAGGTCTATTGGCCCGGTGGACCGCTTGCCGTGTGGAGATCTTTCCAGGCCCATCCAGGGGATGGCCGTCAATACACATGTGCACCTTGCGCCAAACTTCTCCGCATTCGCCTCTGTCAAACAGGCGCTAGACCTGGCAAGGCAGCAGGGCGTATTGGTGTTAGGTGCAGGCAACTATTATGACTACACGATATACAAGACATTCGCCCAGGCGGCAGTAGAAGACGGCGTCTTCCCGCTGTTCTGCACAGAGATCATCGCCATGCAGCCGAACCTGCGGGATGCAGGTATCCGCGTCAACGACCCGGCAAATCCTGGAAAGACGTATGTGTGTGGCAAAGGCATCACCAGGTTCGACCAGATGACCCAGAAGGCATCCCAGATCCTCGGCCTTATCAGGGCCAATGACGCTTCGAGGATGGCAAAGATGGTCGATGCACTTACGGCATTCTTCGATGCACATGGCCTCAAGACCGGGCTTGATCCGGATACGATCATCGAGATGATATCCGAGCGGTACTCATGTCCCCAGCAGACCGTCGTACTCCAGGAGCGGCATGTGGCACTGGCATTTCAGGTCCGGATCTTTGAGCTATTGCCACCGGGCAAGAGGGCAAGGGTGCTTTCTCCCGTCCTTGGCATCCAGGATCAAAGGTTGGAGGAGCCTCTGTTTGTACAGGACCAGATCAGGACCAGGCTCATGAAGGTGGGCAGGCCCTGTTTTGTGCCAGAGGCCTATGTGGGCCTGGATCAGGCCAGGCAATTGATCTGGGAGCTGGGCGGTATAGACTGTTATCCTGTAGTCGCAGACATGGTCCCAGGCGGCTGTGAGTTTGAGGTCCCTGCAGTGCAATTAGCAGAAAGGCTTTGGCAGATGGGATTTCGGATGGTCGAGTTCATCAGTGTAAGGAATTCGCCTGAGGCCTTAAAGGAATACGTGATCACATTGCGAAGACAAGGCCTTGCGGTCGCCAATGGCACCGAACACAACACCACAGAGCTGATACCGCTGCGCCCTACATGCAAGGCAGGCAAGGATTTACCAGCGGGTGTAGAGTCCATATTCTGGGAGGGGGCATGTGTGATTGCAGGTCACCAGTACTTGGTTGCAAACGGTAAACAAGGTTTTATCGATGGCCAGGCAGATACGCCAGCAGACCTCAAGGATGCGCAAGAGAGGATCCGCTATCTGGCAGGCATCGGCCGGGAGGTCATAAGTAGGTTCTTTGGTGACTATGGCAGATAACCTCGATACACAGATCCACGATGCAGATCAGCTATTGAGGCGGGTTGCACCAGTACTGCGAGGACTTCTGGGCGATGGTCCTAGGTTGCCTATAGTCCAATACGACGCTGGCCTGGAAAAGGCGGCCTGCAGCATCCAGATAGAGGTAGATCCCCAATGGGACGATCGGCGGCTAGTGGATTGTATGCGTGCAATGATCGGGCCTACACAGACCATATGGATCGAGGGCCTCGGCGGCCTGCATATTAGGCCCATCCCGTACGATATGACTGGCAGGGTCGCAGGCAAGGTGGCCTTGGTGACCGGTGCGGCCAGGGGCTTTGGGCTAGAGATCTCTCAGGACCTGTGTAGCCAGGGGGCATATGTGGTACTTACGGATGTGAATGAGCCTGGCGTGATCGAGGCTGCCAGTGGGATCAGCGGCCAGTACGGGCAGGGCAGGGCCATGGGCCTTGCCCTGGATGTGACCAATCCAGAATCCGTCTCCAAGGTGGCAGGCCAGGTACTAAGGGCCTTCGGCGGTCTGGATATCCTGATATCCAACGCAGGCGTCCTGAAGGCAGGCAGTGTCAAGACCCAGGCTGTCAAGGACTTCGACCTGGTCACTGCAGTTAATTATAAGGGCTTTTTTGTCTGCACCCAGGTCTTCTCGCCGATCATGGCACTGCAGCACCTTGCAAACCCTGCATATCAATCCGACATCATCCAGATCAACTCTAAGAGCGGACTGGTTGGTTCCAACCGCAATGGGGCATATGCAGGCAGCAAGTTCGGTTCTATAGGCCTTGTGCAGTCATTTGCATTGGAGCTGGTGGAGGACGGCATCAAGGTCAATGCGGTCTGTCCTGGCAACTTCTTCGATGGGCCCCTTTGGTCCGACCCGAACGATGGCCTCTTCGTCCAGTACCTGCGGGCAGGCAAGGTCCCTGGCGCAAAGACCATACAGGATGTACGCAGGGCATACGAGGCAAAGATCCCGATGGGCAGGGGCTGCACCACTGCAGATGTGATGAAGGCCATCTATTACCTCATCGAGCAGTCATACGAGACAGGCCAGGCCCTGCCTGTCACAGGGGGCCAGGTCATGCTCCACTAGGTAGGAAGACGATGCTTCCAGACCGACAATATGCAGTAGAACTGTACGGCCCAGGCCAGTTGAGACTCGTATCTGATAAACCCGTGCCCAGGCCCGGCCCGTACGAGATCGTTGCAAAGGTAGAGGCAGTAGGCCTGTGCTTTTCAGACCTGAAACTCCTAAAGCAATTCTCCCAGCACCCGCGCAAGGGCAGGATTATCTGCGGTCTAGACCCAGAGGTCCTAAGGCAGGTCCAAAGCTATAGGCCAGATGAGCTGCCCTCCGTGCCTGGTCATGAGGCAGCATGCATTATCGTGGCGGTAGGGGAAAAGGTCACC
Organism: Sedimentisphaerales bacterium; assembly: GCA_029907605.1. Lineage (GTDB taxonomy): Bacteria > Planctomycetota > Phycisphaerae > Sedimentisphaerales > Anaerobacaceae > DTPU01. The sequence goes on along the minus strand of JARYLO010000004.1, from coordinate 44,181 downwards.
TGCTGTAAGGTCGGTCGGAGGGTGCTGGTCCAGACCGATTACCGTTGGTTGCCTACGAACGGCTCCAATGCCGCATTCGGCTACAACCTCGAGGGTGCACTCCAGCAATACGTCTGCATGGACCAGCGGGTCATCACCGACCCGGCTAGCGGCCAATCCATGCTCATCCCTGTAAGCGAAGACCTATCCGCAAGCGCAGTGGCACTGGTCGAGCCATGGGCATGCGTGGAGAGCTCATACGCGTCGAGGAATAGGCAGCGTATCCTTCCATCAGGCAGGCTCCTTGTCTGGGTAGATAAGGGCCATCGCGCGATCGGCCTGGAAGGCTGCCTCGACCCTGATGGCCTGCCATCGCAGGTCTATTGGCACACAGAGGAAGGCACAATGCCAGGGCCCTTGGCTAAGATCAACGCCATGCAGATCGAATCCCTGCAGACCATCAGCAATCTTGCCTTCGACGATATCATCTATTACGGACACAGCGGCCCTGTTATCGAACAGCTTGGCGAAAGGCTCAACCATGGCGGGATCATCAACATGGTTCTGGGTGGCAAGAGGATCGGCCAGCAGGTCTCTGTTGGTGTAGGTCGAGTCCACTATAGTGGCACAAGATGGATCGGCACGCTCGGCGAGGATGCAGCGGATGCGTATAGGTCTATACCCGCCGACGGCCAGGTCCATGCAGGCGATAGGGCGGTCATAATCGGCGCAGCAGGGCCCATGGGCCAGATGCACGTGATCAGGCTGATCTGCTCCGGATTGGAAGGGCTTACCATCGTAGGTACGGATATCGATCCAAACAGGCTGAGTTATCTGCAGAAAAAGGCAGGGCCACTGGCAGCCAGGCACAATATGGCCCTGGACCTTGTTGATACTTCCAAGCGACCTTTGACAGGAAGCTTTGACTACATAGTCGTGATGGTGCCTGTGCCAAACTTGGTACAGCAGGCAGTGGAATTGAGCACAATAGGCACCAGGATCAACATATTCGCAGGCATACCTGCGCAGACCAACTGTCAACTCGACCTGGATAGATACATTGTAAACCGCTGTTACATGTTCGGTACCAGCGGCTCCACCATTTCCGACATGCTCATAGTCCTGGAAAAACTTACAAGCGGCCGGCTCGACACGAACGTCTCTGTAGACGCAATAGCAGGTATGGCAGGTGCCATAGACGGCATCAAGGCAGTGGAAGACAGGACCCTGGCTGGTAAGATCATCGTCTATCCAGCCAAGCCCGAGCTGCCGCTGATCCCGCTGGAGCAACTGGGTCAGGCCCTGCCGCAGGTGGGTACTCGCTTGGCAGAAGGGATCTGGACCAAGGCAGCAGAACAGGCATTGCTTGGCTTATTGACCTGAAGGCCTGCTGATGCTAGGCTTATCTTGCACGGAGCTTGGGAAGGCAATATAGGTGGTTTGTATGGAAAACGGTAACAGCAAGATCGTGCGGTTCTTTGTCACGGTAATGATGGTACTGCCAGCTATCAGCAACGCAGCCGACCCAAATCACCAGACCGCTGGCAGGACCAGTCAGGCCCATACGGTGGTCACCATCATAGGCGATCAATTCTTCATCAATGGCCAGCCCACGTACAAGGGCAGGATCTGGCGAGGGTGTAAGATAGAGGGCTTGTTGATGAATGCCCGATTGGTGCAGGGGATCTTCGATGATCTGAATCCTGCGACAGTACATCGCTGGGCCTACTCAGAAACTGAACCATGGGATCCTGAGCGGAACACCAGGGAATTCCTTGTTGCGATGCCTCAATGGCGTAGCCATGGGCTGCTATGTGCTGTCCTCAACCTCCAGGGTGGCAGCCCGGAGGGTTATTCTGTAGAACAACCATGGCACAATTCGGCCATATCTCCTGATGGCTCCCTGCGGCCCGATTACATGAGGCGTTTGAAGAGTATCATCGATCGGGCAGATGAGCTGGGCATGGTCATAATGCTCGGCATCTTCTACTTCGGCCAGGATCAGAGGCTGCAAGGTGAGGAGGCCGTCAGGCGGGCAGTGGTCAATACCGTCGACTGGGTCGCAGACCAGGGCTATCGCAACGTGCTTATCGAGATCGCAAACGAGTGCGACAACCGGGCCTATGATCACGACATAATCCGTCCAGAACGTGTGAATGAACTGATACAGTTGGCACAGGATCGCTCTAAGCAGCAAGACCATCCGCTTGCAGTCAGTGTCAGTTTCAATGGCGGCTCGGTTCCAACGCCGAATGTAGTCAGGTCTGCGGATTACATACTCATGCATGGCAATGGGGTCAGGAGCCCACAGAGGATGGCCCAGATGATCCAGACCGTACGGCAAATGAAGGAGTACACACCCAAGCCGATCGTGATCAATGAGGATGACAGCCCATGGCGATATCCAGAGCAGGGCCTCGACGAGGAAGGCAACAACTTTGTCATCTGTATTGCCAACTACGCCTCATGGGGCTATTTCGACTTCCGCCAGGCGGGTGAGGGATTCGATGAGGGATTCCAGAGCGTACCTGTCAATTGGCAGATCAGTTCTCAACGCAAGCGTGCCTTCTTCAAACTACTTGCCGATATCACTGGCCACGGCACCAACAGCAGCTCTTCACCTTGAGCTGTACCAGCAGTTCCTTGAAGAACCTGCTCAAGACCGAGGCTTTCCAAATACCACTAACCTACGCTGCGTGTCGCCTTCAATGCCTCCTAAAGCCGCTGGTCTGGATCACCGATCCTGGCATAATATGAGGGTGACCGGATAAGCCCAGGGTCTGGTGTGTAGGGACCTTATGTTATGGATGGCTTATAAGACCATACTTTAACGATGGTGATCATGACTAGAGGCAGAAAGGAGACAACCCAAGGGCCGACAAGGCCCATCCCGAGCAACGGCGCAACTATTGGCTACCAGGCCGAGCTTTGGTGCATGGCCGACGCCCTGCGGGGCTCTATAGGCGCCGCGGAGTACAAGCATGTCGTCCTCAGGCTCATCTTCCTCAAGTACATCTCCGATGCCTTTGAGGAACGACGTGCCCGGTTGGAGGCCGAGCTATCGGAGGGGGCAGACCCTGACGATCCTGACGAGTATAGGGCCGAAAACGTTTTCTGGGTTCCACCTGATGCCCGCTGGTCCCGCCTTCAGGCCGCCGCCCGGCAGCCCACCATCGGCCAGATCATAGACAAGGCAATGGAAGCAGTGGAACGGGACAACCCTTCACTCAAAGGTGTACTTCCCAAGGACCATGCCCGGCCTGCTTTGGACAAGCAACGTCTAGGCCAACTGGTTGACTTGGTGGCCAGCATCCGCGTGGGCGACGCCGACGCCCGGTCCAAGGATGTATTGGGCCGCGTGTACGAGTACTTTCTGGCGCAGTTTGCGAGTGCCGAGGGCAAGAAGGGCGGCGAGTTCTATACTCCCCGTTGCGTGGTCCGACTGCTGGTCGAGATGCTCGAGCCATACCGCGGCCGTGTGTACGATTCCTGCTGTGGTTCGTCGGGTATGTTCGTCCAGTCGGTGGAGTTCGTCGAGGCCCACGCCACTGGCAACGGCAATCCTTCGCCTATGCTCAGGACAGGCTCCGGCAAAGCCAAAGCCGACATCTCGATCTACGGCCAGGAGCTCAACTACACCACCTGGCGCCTGGCGCGGGGAGGTAGGGGCGGACGGCCGTCCGCTCGATTACCAGGACATCCCCGGTTTCTGCAAGAGCGCCACGCTGGAGGAGATCCGCCACCACGGCTACGTCCTTACGCCCGGTCGCTACGTCGGCGCCGAGGCGCAGCAGGACGATGGCGAGCCCTTCGCGGAGAAGATGGCCCGGCTCGTGGCGCAACTGCGCGAGCAGCAGGCCGAGGCCGCCAAGCTCGACGCCGCCATCGCCGCCAACCTGAAGGAGGTGAGGTATGGCCGGTGAGTGGCGGCAAGTAAGCCTCTGGGATATTGCGCACTACATCAACGGTCGTGCCACGAAGCCGTCCGAGTTGTGTGGTGACGAAGGTGTCCCTGTTATCAAGATAGCAGAACTTAATCGTGGCATTACGGAACAAACAGGTCGCATCCCAGGAGAGCTTGTTGAGAGTGAACGCTGGGTAAAAGATGGCGATCTCCTCTTTGCCTGGTCTGGCTCAGTGGGCATATATCTGTACCCGAGGGCCTAAGGCGGCTTTAAACCCGCACATTTTCAAGGTTCTCGCCAAGCTCGGATGCGATCAGCGTTTTCTTCGTTACTTGCTTTTGTCGCAGTTGCCTGTTTTCCAAAGCCATGTCGATGACAAGAAAACGACGATGGGGCATGTGACTAAAAAAGACCTACAACGAATCCGTGTCTCGCTCCCTCCCCGAACAGCGCGCCATCGCCCACATCCTCGGCACGCTGGACGACAAAATCGAAGTCAACCGCCGCCAGAGCGAAACGCTGGAGCAGATGGCGCGGGCGCTCTTCAAGGCGTGGTTCGTGGACTTTGAGCCCGTACGCGCCAAAATGGAGGGCCGCTGGAAGCGCGGCCAGTCCCTCCCCGGCCTCCCCGCCGACCTCTACGACCTCTTCCCCGACCGCCTGGTGGACTCCGAACTGGGGGAGATTCCGGAGGGGTGGGAGGTGGGGACGCTCGGAGAGTTTGCAGAAATCACGAGCGGAAAGCGGCCGGATGAGGTTTTTGCGGACCGGAGATCTGAAGCCAATGTGCCTCTGTGGGGTGGGAACGGTCCGATGGGCTATGTGCGGAAAGCATTGTTTACGCAACCAATCCTACTAACTGGTCGCGTAGGGACTCTTGGATCTGTGTTTCGAATACCGACTCCTTGCTGGCCTTCGGATAACACATTGGTCGGGCTGCCCCGGAAGCGTGAGTATTTTGAGTACTTGTATTTTGGAATGAAACGAGTTGACTTTGATTCGTTGAACCGCGGCTCAACTCAGCCATTACTCACTCAAACTGATTTGAAGAACCAACTCCTGATCGTTCCTCCAGATGTCGTACTCGATGTGCTCCATTCAATGGCTGCTACTGCATTTGCTAAGCGTGACGCCGCAAACGAGGAATCCTGCACCCTCGCCGCCCTGCGGGATGCGCTGCTGCCCAAGCTCATCTACGGCGAGTTGCGGGTGAAGGATGCAGAAAAGTTTTTGAAGGAGAGGGGGCTGTGAAATACGATCGGCAAGAGCACCATCGCCGCAGCATCCGCTTGAAAGGCTACGATTATTCGCAGGCCGGGGCGTATTTCGTGACCGTCTGCACGCAGGGGCGGGCGTGTTTGTTCGGTCAGATTGTGAACGGACGAATGTGGATGAATAACGCAGGAAAAATCGTGCGGGATGAATGGTTGCGCACGGCGGCCATTCGACCAAATGTTGAATTGCATGCGTTTGTGGTCATGCCAAACCATTTTCACGGGATCATCGTATTGCATCCGGATGGTAGGGGCACGTTGCAACGTGCCCCTACATTGGAACAATTCGGTAAACCAACGTCCAACACCATTCCAACGATTGTCCGTTTATTCAAATCGGCATCCACCAGACGCATAAATGAAATGCGCAACACCCCTGGCACGCCAGTCTGGCAACGCAATTACTACGAACACGTCATCCGCAATGACGTCGCCTGCTTTCAAGCGGTACGGGCTGCATTGGTCAAACGACAACCAAGTACAGGCTGGCACGAAGAGGAATTGGGTCTTGCCATAAGGCAGATCATCTCACGGGCAATTGCACCAGAGGGTGTGCTTGACCTATTTGCTGCGGCTGGGATTAAGAAACCTGACATATCGGTCCTTTCGGACGAGTTCCTCAGAGAGGTCGAGGGGATAACCCACAAGAACCTGGCTGTGGAAGTGCTGCGAAGGCTTCTGGACGGTGAGATTAAGGTCCGAAAGAGAAAGAATGTTGTGCTTGGGCGATCATTTGCGGAATTACTCGAGCGGGCCATCCGTAACTATCAGAATCGCACGATCGATGCAGCACAGGTAATCGCTGAGCTTATCGCCCTGGCCAAGCAGATCCGGGAGGCTGACCGGCGGGGGGAGAGGCTCGGGCTTAGCGAGGAGGAATTGGCCTTTTATGACGCCCTGGAGACCAATGACAGCGCCGTGAAGGTGCTGGGTGAGTCGACCTTGAAACGGATCGCATTAGATCTAGTGCAGACGGTGCGGTCCAATGTTTCTATAGACTGGGATAAGCGTGAGAATGCAAGGGCGAATCTGCGAAGGCTTGTCAAACGCATCTTGCGTAAGTACGGTTACCCGCCAGATAAGCAGGGGCAGGCAACCCAGACCGTCATCGAACAGGCAGAGGTACTTTTTGAAGGTTGGACATGGGGTGCTGCTGAGCGGCAGAGCAGATCATGACTGCTGCTCTGGCACGGACAACCAGCCAGTCGGCCATAGGATGCCTACCTGCCGGGTAGGTGGAGCTGGGCGACTAAGAACTGCTGGAGCAGGGCACCGGAGCCCGTGGAGCTGCTACCTTCAAGAGGCCTTTTTCGCCTGTTCTTGGTTCGATCCGCAGATAGATCCTTGCAAAACATGCATCTCGATGCTAAATTTGCAAGGATGATCCCACGATATCTCATGTCTGAAGTACTCAAAGCCCTGGACGAGGTTCCAGCGGTCTGTTTGGTGGGGCCCAGGCAGGTGGGCAAGACCACGCTTGCCTTGGCGGTGGCAGAACAGAGGAGGGCGGTCTATTTGGACCTAGAATCCGAGCAGGACCGTGCCAAATTGGCCGATCCAGAGGCCTATCTGGCCCAGCACCTGGGCGAGCTTGTCATACTTGACGAACTACACCGGGTGCCCAGGCTGTTTCCGGTATTGCGGGGGATGATCGACCGGATGCGGCGGCAGGGCAAACGTGCAGGTGGGTATCTGCTCCTCGGTTCTGCCGGCCTGGGTTTGCTTCGCCAGTCCGGTGAATCCCTTGCAGGCCGCGTGCGGTTCTTGGAGCTTGCACCATTCTCGGTGCTGGAACCGACGGGTCGCTCCTTGGAGGAATTGTGGTTGAGGGGAGGATTTCCAGAAAGTTTGTTGGCCGCCAGTAACAGCCAGAGCCTTCGCTGGAGACAAGACTTCATCAGGACATACTTGGAACGCGAGATACCACAGTTTGGGCCTCGCGTCCCTGCTGAGGCCCTCCGGCGGCTGTGGACAATGTTGGCTCACCTGCAGGGTGCGGTACTAAACAGCAGCGAATTGGCTCGTAACCTTGGTCTAGATGTCAGGACAGTCAATCGCTATCTGGACCTGCTTACCGATTTGTTTCTAGTACGCAGGCTCCAGCCGTGGTTTTCCAACATTGGAAAGCGACTTGTCCGCTCGCCTCGTCTGTACCTGCGAGACAGCGGTCTTGTACACGCGCTGTTGCAGATACAGGATCTAGAAGGACTGCTGGCACATCCGGTTGTAGGGGCCAGTTGGGAGGGCTTTGTTATCGAGAATCTGGCTGCCTGCGCGCCAGACGGGACATCTCTTTATTTCTACCGGACTGTCGGGGGAGCAGAATCTGACCTGTTACTCTTTCTGCCCGATGGGACTAGATGGATCGTTGAGATCAAACGAAGCCTTGCCCCCAGACCTGAAAGAGGGTTCTATAGCGCTTGTCAAGACCTGAAGCCCACGCACGCATTCGTCGTTTACCCGGGCAATGAGCGGTATCCACTCGAAGGGGGGATCGAGGCAATCAATCTGGTTGATTTGGCCAGGGAACTCAGGGGATTGTCACAGGCCTCGTGATTTGAGCTATGTAAGGATGTGCTGCGAGACTTCCGCAATACTGCTCTGGACTGGTGTTCAACCTTAGGCCACAGGAGACCTAGTGGACATGTAGGTGGAGCTGGGTGACTATGGGGAAATGGTCAGAGGCCTGCAGGTAATCCTTTGATCCTCTTGGCCTTTGTATGACACGATGCGGTCCTAGGAGGAGCTGGCTGGAGAGGAAGATGTAGTCTAGGGTCCTATCCGGATCGGGCTGGCCATTGGGCCAATATGTGAACCAGTCTGCATAGTCAGGGCCATTGGCCTGGGCAAGGCTAGGTACTGCCTGGTATCTACGGTACAGGAGATCCAGCTCCGATTGCTCACTGTATTCTGCCTGATACTGGGCCGACAATCTGGACCTGGCAGGACCGGGAGGAAGTATGTTTAGATCCCCTGCAAGGCACCATGGCAGGCCTTGCTGGTCCAATCGATCCAGGAAGTTGGCTATGAAGCTGACCTGCTGACGCGAGACATCGGTCCCTTGTGTCCAGGCATCGAGGTGGGTGTTGAGCACTACCAGGTCCTTGCCACCTGCAATAGGCAGCCTCACCTCCAGTACGGCACGCTTGAAATAGAATTGCTGGGCGATCAGGCCGCTTGGAAACAGCGGCAGTTGGTAGCGCACTGCGCTGTGTATTCGGTATCTGGATATGGTGCACAACTTCATGCCCACTGGACCCAGTATGTGTCGCTCCGGCACGAAACGGGCCTTGTGGTAGAAGGCAGAGGCATGCTGGCTGTATGCAGCAGGTAGCAGCGATAGCAGTAGGGCCAACTGGTCCTGGTAATCGGTCCTCTTTGAGCCATCGTCTACCTCCTGCAGGCAGATGATGTCAGGGTCCTCATCCATGATCGTCTTGGCAACCGCCTTTAGCGCGGTATCGATCTGGTCCCTGGAAGGCCGTCTGTCCGGGCCGCCTTCATAGAAGAATTGCCTGGCCTTTCCGGCCAGATACTGGATGTTCCAGGTCATGATCTTGACGGTCTGGCCGGCCTGCAAGAGCGGCGCATTGGGATCGCCATTGACCTCAACAGGCTCAACAGGCCTGGGATGGTAGGTCAAATAATACACCAATCCAATACAGGCCAGGCCTATTGCCCATGCCAAACCGAGACCGAGCACGAAGATCCTTTTTGTCAGCACAGACGGACCCTACAAAGGCAAAGGATGATATCGCCCCGACCGGTCGTGTAAACCTGCGTACCAGACAGACCCGGACCCGCCGGGAGGTATCAGGCACTCCGTAAGATGCCCCATCGTTCAGGCCAGAAACTCCACCACCCTTCCAGAACCCACCTGGCCATTTTGTCTCGCTGTCGCCGGCATGGCAAGAGTACCCACACTTATTCAAGGTAGTTTTATCCAGACCTCGTCATCTAAGCTATCTAAGCAAGCTGGCAACCGAGAGCAGAGCAAAAGGGTGGAGACCTGACAGCCTAGCACTTAACGGCCTTCTGAGTGGGCCGGACAAGGTAACTGGAGGACGAAGATCCGCGGGCAACGGGAACAGACCTGTTGACACGAATGACATCTCTGCGATACTGTGTGCAGAAAGTCAAATACATTTGAACCTTCTGCACACATGCGTCAAATAGCAACCGAGCGATGCCTATACGAAATAGCTGAAAGGCAGGCCGGCTATTTTTCTGCTGGGCAGGGTAGGCAGGTAGGCCTTTCCAAGTCGCTACTCTCGCATCATGTCAAGAGTGGCCATTTTGTGCGCATCCGGCGTGGTGTATATCGCCTGGCCCTATTCCCGGAAACGCCACATGCCGACCTGTACATTGCCTGGCTTTCCACAGGGGGAAGGGGGGTCCTCTCGCATGAGACTGCGCTTGCGTTGTACGGTCTGACGGACCTTCTACCTCGTGAGATACATCTTACCGTCCCGCGCACGGCCTCTCGCCGCCTTAAAGGCATATGTTTCCACACTGCCAAGCTGGCGCCCCAAGAGGTCACGTGGCGACAGGGATTGCCTGTAACGACACTTCCACGGACCATCAGCGACCTTATCCGGTTTGCTGTCCCCGCAGAATGGATCAGGCAGGCAATCCAGCAGGCATTGGCTCGCGGCCTCACCAGTGAGGCGGCCCTGGAGGCAGAGGCCAGACAAAGGGGTGGGGCTATTGGGGCTCAGATTCGGGAGGCGTTGGAGAGCCGCCATGAGGTACGAGACGAGCGCGGCTTTTAGGCGGGCCCTGGAAGAACGTCTGCGGCGGGAGGCCATCACAGCAGGGGTGTCACTTGCCCGCTTGCGAAAAACGGTCGCCTTTGATCGGTTTTTGGCTCGTCTCGTTGCAATCGAGCCTGGTGCGTGGGTGCTCAAAGGGGGGCTGGCCCTCCAACTTCGTCTGCGCGAGCGGGCCCGCACCACGCAGGACATTGACTTACTTTTTGGCCGCATTTCAACGGCCCAAGATATCCACAGCGCCTTGGTCTGTGCTGCGTTGCAGGATCTTGGGGATTGGTTCACCTTTGAGGTTTCCAGACCTAATCGAGATGCCGACCTGAGGTTTCCGGTTCAGAGCCTACTTGACGGGTGGTTGTTCGAGGCCTTCCATGTGGATGTAGGAATCGGTGACCCGATCATTGAACCTGCAGATATGCTAACGACGCCACCACTGCTAGAGTTTGCCTGAATTCCTCCCGTAACCATACCAGCCTATCCGCTCTCGCAACAGGTTGCAGAAAAGGTCCATGCAATCACCCGTCGTTATAGCTCCGCGCCGAGTAGCCGCCTGCGGGATTGGGTAGATATCCTCCTTATCGCAAGATTGCAAGGCCTCCGGTCTGATCTGCTCCGTAAGGCCTTGCAGGCCACGTTTGAAAAACGCAATACTCATCCCATGCCCCGGCAGATGCCGTTGTTACCTGATGCATTTTCCCGCCAATTTTGCCGCCTTTGCCAGCAGGTTGGTCTAGAGTACCAATCTCTGGACCATGCCCTTGAGGACACGCGAAAATTCATCGAACCCATCTTGACGGCCAGGTTGGTGAACGGTGGAATCCGATCCACTGGCAATGGGAATAGTGGGTCCTCTATGTACTGATCACGACCGCTCTTACCCAGTTCGGGCAAGGGTCTGGCGTTCATCTGGCGGCGTGACCTCTGAGTCAAACGGTCAGGTCACGGTCACGGCGGTGCCGGAGACGCTGACCATGAGAATGGAGCCTTGGGGACCGGCGGTCTCGTAGTCGATGTCAATGCCTGCAACGGCATTGCCGCCTAATTAGGCCGCCTGTTCGGCCAGTTCCTGGAGGACCATGTCTCGGCCGCTGCGGAGGACCTTCTCGTATGCGGCGGACCTGCCGCCTAATATGTCACGAATCCCCGCAAAAAAGTCCTTAAATAGATTGGCCCCGAGTATGGCCTGGCCTGTGACTACCCCGTGGTAGACTTTGATGGTCTTGCCTTCGATGGTGGTGTGGTGGTGAGGATCATACCTTTTCTCCAAATAGTTACTGTTGCCCAGCTTGCTGTGACCTGATGATTCGCAGATCAAAGATCCCGCCTGCATAGTTGCCCGGATGGGGTTCGAACCTGACCGTGATTGTCTCCTTTCCTTTGATGAGGTCTTTAGGTAGTGGGTATCTGACCGCCTCAAAACCATCCCGACCCCACTTGCCGACAAGGTTTTCGGTGGCCAGGGGTGTGCCGTCGACCTTGATGTCGAAGGTGCGGCTACCTGTCTCATTCGCCCAATAGAGTACATACAGGTCCAATGTTTCATCAGGGATCACCTTCAGTTCGTAGCTAAACCAGCCTGGTGCCCTTGCATGGCGGAAGTACATACCCTGGTGTATGCCGCTTTCAGAGCCTTGATGCTGCATGTTGTGATCTGCCTCAGGTTGTTGCTCACCAGGTATGACACGGTCTATAGTCTGTTGATCCAGCAGCAGTTGCTGTGCCTCCTTGGCCCTTAGCTCCTGCTGGATCCGGGCATATCCATTGGGATCAGCTAGCCTCCAATAGATCATGTACCTTGCGTCGTGTACCCTGAAGAAGGGCTCCAACACCAGGTCCTTGTAAGACTGAGGCCTTATGACCCCTTCGGCCTTGAAGCGAAGGCCCTGACCGTCATCGATCCGTCTGACCTGATCCGGTATGGTTGAGAGGTCTCCGACAAGCATCGGCGCCTTATCCAGCGGCAGGAGCCTGCCTGAGGGGATTTGGGACCATCTCCCGTCATCGGCGATCAGACCAACTAGGTCCTCTGTACCTGTCCTGGCGGCAAGCACAATCGGGCCATACAGTATCGCCACATACTCCGGTACGTTCGGCATGGGTTCTAGCCGTACATGCATAGGCAACTGGATGGTAAGCGTGTCGCCATCCTTCCAGGTACGGTCAATATCAATGTAGGAGGAGGGTGTCGATTGCTGTGTGAAGAGGGCCTCATTCAGTTGCATCCTCAGCTTGCCAGCAGGTACCCATGCAGGGTGGCGGATCTTCATGATGAATCGTACAGGTGCTGCGGTATGGACCGTCAGGATGGTCTGTGGTTCGTCTGGAAACCTGGTCTGCTGGCGAATCCTGACGCCCTTTTCCTTCCAATCCAGTTCTGAGGCGATAAAGAGATCTACATATAGTGTGCTGTCCTCGCAAGCATAGATGAATCGATGGTACTTGGCGAGGTTTTCCATGCCAGTGCCGACGCAGCACCACATGGCCTGATTGGGTGCAGAATAGACCCGGTAGTGGCGAGGCCGCACTGGGGTGAAGTACACATACCCACCATGCCCTGGGTGCTGGGTGGAGAGTATATGATTGAAGACGGCCCGCTCATAGTAATCAGCATACTCAGGCAGCGGCTGGATCCTGAACAGGACCTCGGTCAGCCTGAGCATGTTGTGCGTGTTGCAGGATTCTGGGCCCTGCCTCTCCTCTATAAACTCCCTGCAGGCCTCGGCGGAAGGGAAGTGCTCCCGCCTGCTATTACCGCCAAAGGCCAGCGTCCTATTCTTAACCACGGTGGTCCAGAAGAATCCTGCAGCCCTGCCGAATACCTTGTCGCCAGTCAATTCCGCGATCCTTGCAAAGCCTGTTGCCTTTGGAATCTGTGTATTTGCGTGCTTATTGTCCAAGTTATCCCTGCCTTGGGACATGGGCTCTAGCAGTTGCTTGTCAGAGAAGCGGCGGGCAAGGTCCAAATACTTGGGATCCGATGCTATGACGCTGACATCGGCCAGTACCTCATTCATGCCGCCATGTTCCTGTTCGAGCATGATCTGCATCTGCTGGTCGGTTAGGCCTTTGGTGACCTCGTAGCACCAGTCTGCCAGCTTGATCAGGACCTCCCTTGCCTTGGGGTTCTTGCCATAGATCCATGCATCGCGCAGGCCTGCAAAGGTCTTATGCAGGTTATACCAGGGCACCCAAGCCCGGTGCGGGGCCCTGGGATTGCCAGCAGCGACCTCCTGGAAGATCCTCTTGCCATTCGGTACGCCTCCGACATAGCCGTTGCCATGGGCGGCCTGGCATGTTGCCAGTTCATCAACCATGTAGTCCATGCGCCGCTTGCACTCCTTATCGCCTGTTGCAGCGACGTACATGGCCATGGCACTGAGGTAGTGCCCTGCGATATGCCCATCCAGGCCGATCCAATTCGGATAGCTCGGTGCCTTGGGCTCCAACCCTGCCTCCTTGCGGAAGGGGGCCAGTAATCGATCCACATCGTATTGCAGCAGGTACTTGAGATTGAGGTCTTGGGCATGCTTGAATGGACCATCCAATAGCTGGACGCAGTTTGGTTCAAAGAACTCGACTGCCTTGCTGGAAGGGCAAATGCAGGTTAGATATATTGTCACGAGCAATACCGTACGTGTCAGCATAGCAACCCTTTCAAGAGCCTGGAAGCCTAGTAAGACATGCTAGATGGATACTGGGCTATTGTCAACCGCTGGTCAGGGGATCAATGCCAGCCGCATGCTTGCAATCCCTGGCCGCGACCCTATAATCAACCGAACTTTTTTCTGGAGCTGAGCATGGCAAAGATTACAAAGCTTGACGACATAGTGGCCCTGTGCAAGCGGCGGGGTTTCATATTCCAATCCAGTGAGATCTACGGCGGCCTGGCAAGCTGTTATGATTACGGGCCACTGGGTGTTGAATTGAAGAACAATGTCAAGCGGGCATGGTGGAAGGCCGTGGTCCAGATGCGAGACGACGTTGTCGGCCTGGACTGCAGCATCTTGATGCATCCTCTGGTCTGGAAGGCATCTGGTCATGCGGACAAGTTCGCAGACCTGGTCTGCGAGTGCCGCAAGTGTAATACCAGGTCCAGGGTGGATCACCTAAAGGATGGCCCAGACGCAGGGCCGGTTGCCGAGCATACCAGCCACGTCAGCGTAGGTGCTGGAGGATGGGACCTTTCCAAAAAGGTCTGCCCTGCATGTGGTGCGGTAGGTCAGTTCACTGAGCCTATGGCATTCAACCTGATGTTCCAGACGCAGATGGGGGCGAATGTCGAGGACGCGATGACCGTATTCCTCAGGCCGGAGACCGCCCAGGGGATATTCGTGAACTTCAGGAATGTGCTGGATACCACGCGTGTCAAGATCCCGTTTGGCATCGCCCAGATAGGCAAGAGCTTCCGCAACGAGGTCACGACAAAGGCCTTCATCTTCAGGACGCGTGAGTTCGAGCAGGCAGAACTGGAGTTTTTCTGCGAGCCAGGCACGGACGAACAGTGGTTCGAGCACTGGAGGCATGAGAGGTTCAACTGGTACCTGAGGTTGGGGATAAGGAAGGAGAACCTCAGGTTCAGGGAGCACAGCAAGGATGAGCTGGCCCACTATGCCAAGGCCTGTGTAGATATAGAATACAGGTTCCCATTCGGTTCTGGAGACTGGCAGGAGCTGGAGGGTATAGCAAACCGCACCGACTATGACCTCAGACAGCATCAAAGGGGGATGAAGACCATAAATGCCTGGATCGAAAGCGGTAAGGACCTCTCAAAGGTCACGCTCGCGCCAGAGGCAGAGGATTACCAGTCCGGGCCGTTGTCCTATTTCGATGATCAAAAGAGGTGTAGATACATCCCTTACGTGATAGAGCCTAGTGCTGGCATAGACCGCAGCACGCTGGCGTTTCTGGTAGACGCGTATGACGAGGAGGAGGTCCGGGGCGAGACCAGGAATCTGCTGAGGTTCCATCCTCCACTTGCGCCTATCAAGGTGGCCGTGTTCCCGCTGGTCAATAGGGAGGGGATGCCAGATATTGCACGGAATATATACGATGATCTGAAGAGGTACTTTAACTGCTTCTATGACGACAAGGGGGCAATAGGCCGCAGATATCGCAGGCAGGACGAGGCAGGCACGCCACTGTGTGTCACTGTGGATGGCCAGACCCTGCAGGATCAGACGGTTACGGTCAGGGATAGGGACTCGATGGAACAGGTGCGGGTCTCAACCTCTCAGCTTAAAGATTACCTAAGGGATAGGCTCGAGCTCTAAGGTCTACACCCCCACAACCTTCTTATGTAGCCGAGGTCCCCATCGTGGGCGATGCGGCCGTTATCCAGCAGGATCGATCTTGTACATAGTCCATCCACAAAGTCTAGGTCGTGCGAGGCGATCAACATGGTCGCATCCAGACCCGCAAGGATGGACTTGAGCCTTCGCTTTGCCAGGGGATCCAGGCCTGCACTGGGTTCGTCCAGGAGCATTACCTGCGGCTGACAGACAAGTATGCCTGCTAGCGCCACCAAGAGTTTCTGGCCGTGCGAGCAGGCATGTATGGAAAGATTAGCCAGGCCGGATATGCCAAGGCTCTCCAGGCAGGTCTTTGCACGTTCATATGCCTGTTGCCTCGGCAGGCCCCTTGCCATGGCCCCAAATGCCACATCGTCTATTACTGATGGTAGCAGCAACTGCTCCTCAGGCACATTGAAGAGCATGCCTATGGCGGACCTGACCTGGCCCAATGTCCTGCTGGAAAGCTCGATACCACAGATGGTTATCTTGCCCTCGAATGCGAGCAGGCCAGATATGGCCTGCAGGAGCGTAGTCTTTCCTGAACCATTGAGTCCCAGGAGGGCAAGCCTCTGGCCCGATGGCACGCAGAAGGATACATCCATGATGGCAGGGGGCATGTCATGCCCGTACCTTACGGTCACGGCCGCTAACTCCACGGCCATATCGCTCACCTGCCAAGGCCCCATCGCACAAGTATCGAGATCGCCAGTAAGAACAGCCCCATGAGCATGGCCAAGCGATCTATGCCGCCTGGCCGGACCGTTCCGATCGCCTTCAAATCCACCTGGCACAGGCCACGCAACTCCATGGCATCCGCTATCCGCTGTGCCCTCAAGATCACCCGTGAAAACCACACCCTCGGTAGGTTGAACAATACCCTCAAGGCCAAGCGTGGACCTGCAGTGGCTGCTCTTGATGCGATGGCCTTGGTTACCTGCATGGCCTGTTTCCACAAACAGAAGGATTGGTGTATGACCTGTACAGTGAGAATCGATATCATCCTCGGTAGCGGTAAGGATAGGATACCCTGCCAAAGCCCTACAACATCCAGGCTGGCTATGCCGCAGATCGAGATCAATATGCACAAGATGCCGCGGATGAATACCGCCCATGTAACTGCCAGGCCGCTGGATGCAGAACCACCTGCCCCTGCCCATGGCGTCAATAGCAAGACCGGCCCAATCATTACCATGCCAAAGGCCAATGTCCGGATGACTAGGCGGGCTGGCGGCAGGGTAAAGAGAAGCCATAGGATCGCTATGGTTGCAATGGCCAGGTTCCCAATGACGGTATATGCAGGCAGTATTATGCATGCAAGCATATAGATCACAGTAGAGACGATCCTGACCTGAGGTGCGAGGCGATTGATGGGGCCTCTTGCTTGTCCGAGTATGGCCTGCGGCGAGGCGGGCATAAGAACCGGAACGCTCAGGCCAAAGGACGTCTGGCCGACCTCTCTACCAGGACGACTGCAGGTGGTATAGCGATAAGCATCAGTATCATCCCAGGCCAGCCGGTGATAAACGATAGCCCTGTCAACAGGCCTGCAGGCAACTGCATGACCAAAGAGAACGCATATACCATCCCCATATAGAGCAACCTACCGACTATCATCGCAAAGGCAAGTATCAGCGACCTTCCATAGATGGCACGGTGTGCCCAAGGCAGGACCTTGTAGACCAGCGAGGCAAGGCCAGCCATACATGCCAGTTCACAAGACATCCAGATCGCTAAAGGCGGATAGAATGGGGGCATGCCAGTAAGTATCCCAGAGGCCAAAGGCACAATAGCAGCAGTAGTAGCAGCAGGCAGTGGTCTGACCAAGAATGCCAGCGTCATGATAGGAAGGTGCATGGGCATAAAGACAGGCCAGATCCTCAAGGCATGCATGACCACTGGAAGGAGCAATCCCATCGCGCCCATGACCCCACATAGTGCAAGCTCCCCAGGACCTATGGTAGGCTGCGATCTAGAAGGATCCGATCTGCATGCCATTTCGCAGCCGCATCCTGACTATCACGCCCGCCTTGGCCGCCGGATCATACCAAGTGGATTTAGGCACAGGATATTTGAGGGCCTTCAGTCTTTGCTCCTGCTCCGCCGTGAAATAAGGTCCCACACTGTAGACTACCCAACTAACCGGTGACTTGGCCAGGTCACTGTACCATGCGCCGCTGTCAGTATCCGAATCCGGGAATCCATCCGGCACCCATAGCTTGGCACCGCCCTCGATGACCGTGGTCCTGTTGTAGATCATTGTGCCTACAGACCGGTACTTGTAGGTATATCCCTTGTTGAAACGGTCATGAATCCCAGCAGACATGAAGCTATCCGGATCTGGGCAGGGCAGGTACTTGGCCTCTGTCAGCTCCAGGGGCAACTGGTAGTAATGGCCACCCAACATGCAGTCTACTCGAGTAGGAGGGTAAAGGCCGGCATTGTCCATCGAGTATGCCTCTAACGCAAGGCCGATATCGCGGAGCTCGGCATTCACTGTTAGGACCTTGGCCTGGAGCCTGGCCCTCGTGGCCACAGGCAACAGTATCGCCAACAGCATGCTGACAACGCTCATTACCACTAGCAGCTCTATCAGGTCGGTACCTGCCCTGGACCTCATGTTGTGACCTATTTTACCTCCAGATGGGCCTTGTCCGCCAGTCGGTGCTCGTAACTAGCCAGCACATAGCCATTGCCGTCATAGTTTGGCACCCAGATCCTGTATCCAGCCTTTAGGTTGGTACTATCCTGGTCCATGATCCCAATCACATCGAATGGTTCAACCAGATTGTTGGACCCTGGATAGATGCCTGTACCCCTGCCCAGCTTAACAGGGAAGGTCCTCGTGCCGTCAGTAATCAGCAACTGGGCGTTTGGTCCCCAACCAGATGCATCGACATACCTGACCTTAGGGATCTTGACAAGCCTGCCTTGATAATACTCTCCACCTGACAGCCTCAATGGATCAAATATGTCGCGATCCTGCTGGTCCTTGAGTTGCTCGAGCGTTACTACATCAGGTTCGGGTAGACCTACCCCTCTTTCAAGCAATTCGATGGTGAAATCGTACATCGGATCCTTATTGTGCTGTTCATTTATGTTGTTCTTGCCCTTATAGGATAGGAAGTAACCGGTAACCCTGATCCTATCCCCCGGTACGAACCTAGCGCTGTTGATCCTAGTCAGTTCTGCGATGAACTCTGCGTTGGAGTATCCTCCATCCGGCTGGACCCATGGCAGGTTGTTGTATAATTGTCCTATCCAGACCGCCGTACCTCCATGGTCTTCACCTTCACCCTGAAAGAATATCTGCCATTGGCCGCCGAGATTGAATGGGGTGGTGATGGTGTCATCCGGTGTCGGATCCACAAGGTCCGCAGGATAGTTCAGGACGATACCCTCCAATACCACGCGTCCTGTACTGAAGATCTGCTCGCCATTGTCGTTGACTGCCTGGAACTGCATGTGGGTCAGCGGCACAGGTTCCAATGCCACTGCAGCAGTGGTCCAAAGGATTGCCAATGTTAAGGACACTCGCTGGTTGCCTAAGCCTTTCATGATAATATCCTCCAAAAAAAGACACCCGATATCGCGCATAAAAATATTCTTTCTTTGCTACGCTGTCAACCGGAAAACCTTTGGGTTTTTGCCAGTGAACCTAGATTGCACCTGAAGCTTAGTTGACCTTCACAGTACTGAGCGCGAATTCTTGGCACATATCGCCGGTTGGCCGGGCCTGCACAAGCCGTTCCAGGGTACCTTGTTTCTGTACGGTTAAGACCATCCTGCTGTGGCGACTGCGTATCGTATACCAGGTGCCTCCCGATGGCATAAGGTCCCACTGGTCATGGTCGGGACGTATGGATGAGTAATTGCCGAGAACTATAGGTGCACCTTCATCGAGCGATGCACCGGCAACCACAAGGAAGCCCAGACCTGTTGCGGACCTGATGCAAACTGCACCATTGCCAAGGCCCACAACATACCAATTGCAATTTAGGCCTGCCCCCTCAGGCATGGTTAGGACAAGCCCGCCTTGGTTGTTTGGATCTGTGGCCGTCAATGCCTTGCTATTGCACCTTGCGATGATCTGGACGGGTATGCTAGGCAATCTTTCACAAAGTTGGGCCTCGTAAATAGACTCAGGCACGAGCCTGCCTGGCCTGATCTCGATGCTGCCCCAGGGGCCAGGATAGTATGGGGTCTCCCGAACCGATCCATCGCTGGACACAGCATAGTTCTGGGCAGTAGGGGGCTTTTGACAGACGATCTGCCCATTGAACTGCCATATAACAGAATGGGCTGCACCCCATCCGTGAGATGTGCCCATATCCCCGCGGTTCATCAGCTTTGCCTGTCCAGAGCCACTCAGCTCCTGGCAATTATCCAGCAACAATGCCTGGCTCCAAAGCCTGTGCCCCTCAAAATCTCCTCCTTCCATACTGCAACGATGCCAGACTATGCCACTGGTAGTGGACTTGCCATTCGAGATGAACGAATGCCTTGCACCTGCTGCGTGACACCTAGTAAACAGTACCAATTGAGCAGATTCGTCCGCAGCAAAGTTGTACATCCGGCTGCCAGTCCTGATGGCCACAGGCCCAGTGGCTTGACATCCTTGGACCGTGATGCGGATCGCCTTGCTGACCCTAACACCTGCATATCCAAATGACCTGGCAGATACCCCCTTGACCCAGCAATCCTCTGCACCTACTACCGCAACTGCATTCCATGCATGGTCCTCATCCTCGCCGCCAGCCGTCTCTATCTCTATGCGGATATCCTCTACGCCTGCTTCGCTGACAGTATCCTTGGCTGCCACGATCGCCACTGTAGAC
This sequence comes from Sedimentisphaerales bacterium, assembly GCA_029907605.1. Lineage (GTDB taxonomy): Bacteria > Planctomycetota > Phycisphaerae > Sedimentisphaerales > Anaerobacaceae > DTPU01. The sequence continues at coordinate 24,128 of JARYLO010000004.1, read as the reverse complement.
TGCGACAGCCGCCTATCGAGGTGATTGTAGATAGGGGCATCTAGATGGATCTTCATCCCATCGATGCCAACGATCCTGCGTACCCAGAAGATATCTACATCCCCTGGGCTCCACGGTTGTGCATTGACGACGCCACCGCCTCCAACCGCGTCGATCCAGGCCTGTGTAGATGGATGCGAGACAATCACCTCTTGTCCAATCCTAAATGGCCGGATGTCAGCAACCGATAAGGACATGCTGCCTACCTGGACGAACTGGTCGGTAACATCCACTTGGTGGCCACCTACCCATGGCTGGGAACTCTCACTACCCAGTACGATAACGGTCCTTTGGTGTGGATCGTCACCACGGGCGTATATGATGGTATCCTGCGACGGATCGATCCCATTGCCGCTTCCACGTAGCACAATGCCATGGTGTCTTACATAGATGGTGCCCCAGACCTCATACACCCCAGGCAGGAGCAGCACTGCCCCCCTATGGCCTTCTTGATCGAGCGGCCTGACCGCAAGGGCATCCAGTGCCTGTTGTATCCTAGAGGTCTGATCGCCAATCCCAGGTCCTATAGTAATAACACTTGGCACCTCAGGTAGGGGCTGCTGCCCATAGTGATAGCCTGCATAGCTGAAATCAGGGATCCTGTTGCCTTCAGGGTCTGTCTGATAGATGAGCCTGCCGTCCTGGTAAGAGACCTGTCTTGAGGACCAACCGTCCGGGTACACAGATTGTGGATAATGGCCATAGAAATCCGGCATGACAAGCCAATCTGCCTGGCAAGCAAAGGCAAGAAAAAGGCCTGATATGATGAAGGGAAACGCCATACTCATGCAGACCTGGCGTGAAGCGGCAGGGATTACGGTCACCGATGAGGTACCTCCAATACGAAACCACAATGCCTACATACTCTATCCTACCGGATCGCCCAACGGCCTATCAAGGGCCGCGAGGGATAAGTGTTGAACCGCAATCGCCGATTACTAGTATGGTGTTGGAGGTGACCGTGAGACTACCTCGGGATATCGGGCCTTTGCTGGCCATCCTTAGTATGCAGGCCTACTTGTTGGTAGGTGGGAGCCCAGTCTGGGCCGGGCTTGCCAACGAGGGCTCTGCTGGCCTATACGTGAGGTCTATCCCACAGGTCCTGGCATTGCCTGAGGGGCAGGTGGACCTGGCCACGGCCGCACTGATAGTCTCCGAGAAGTGGTCGGATGTGGTTCAGGGCCTTAGATACAGGGAGAGGATCGATGCGATGGCCTACCATATCCAACAGATGTTGCACGATCAGAGCCTCCCTGCAGATCACAGGGCAATAGGGCTGATAAACCAATACCTGTTCCGCGAGCTTGGCTTCTATGCAGTACCACATGCCAAGGATGCAAATGACCTTTTCTTGCATTCGGTCCTGGATCGCCGGCGAGGCTACTGTCTGAGCCTATCGATCCTGTATTTGGCCATAGGCGAGCGGCTGGGGCTGCCATTGTACGGGGTGGTGGTTCCAGGTCACTTCTTCGTCAGGTATGATGATGGCAATATCAGGATCAACATAGAGACTACGCATAACGGCGGCCAGGCCACCGATCAGTACTACATGGTGGCCAATCACGTACCAGAGGGGCATGGTCTATACCTGAAGAACCTGACCAAACATCAGACATTGGCCTGCCTATTCAACAACCTGGGCGTTGTCTACATTGATACCGGTTACCTTGACCTTGCGATAGAGGCGCTGGAACTTGGGGTCAGGATCGTCCCTGACCTGGCAGAGATCAGGGCCAACCTTGCCAATGCCTATGCCAGGAAAGGGCTTTGGGATCATGCCTTGACCCAATACAACTATGCCTGCAGGCTCAATCCCAATGATCTAAAGATCCGCCAGTCCTTGGCCAGCCTGTATCTCTCGACAGACCAGCCTGACCTGGCGATCATCCACCTGAGGCAATCCATAGAACTGGACCCGAACGCAGCAGATTCATATGTCCAGCTATCCATGGCCTACCAGCAGAAGGGCCAGTACAGTGCCGCACTAGAGGCCGCACGGTCGGGCTTGGAGCGGGATCCAGCCTATCCAGGCCTATACACCCAGATGGGACAGGTCTACCTTCAGCAGCAGGATTACCAACGTGCACAGGAGGCCTTCTTGAAGGCCGCTGCCCTGGCCCCACAGGATCCACAGCCTGATCTAGGTCTTGGAGTATGCTACCTGAAGGCAGGCAGACTGGACCTGGCTGCCAGCCGCTTCAAGAAGGTCCTGGCGGTGGACAAGACCAATGTGGCGGCCTTGGTCAACCTGGCACATTGCTATCTGGCAAACAAGGAATACGCAAATGCCATCGAACAATACACGCAGGCACTGGCAATAAGGCCCAATGACCCCTCGATCCATTACAACATTGGCAGCGTCTATGCCCGTCAAGCCCAATGGGCCCAGGCTGCGGAGTGGTTCAGAAAGGCCCTGGCATTGGATCCGACCCAAGGCCAGGCCCATCATGGCCTCGCGGTCTGCCTATACAACATGGGCGATTATCAAGGGGCTTGGCAGCACCTCCAGGCCGCAAAGAATAACGGGGTCGAAGTGCCTGCAGATCTCGAGCAGGCCATAAGCCAGAAGGCCGGTACAACACCATAGACCCCCCAGGACGGCCCCCGGGATATAGCCATGGCATCTGGGTAAGATCCGTCGCAGCAAAAAGAACGAACATCTTGACGTCTCGGGCGAATACCTAGTAAGATCGTAGGAATATCAGGACTAAGGGGTCAACATGCAGATCTTACATTTGGTCTTCGTGGGCCTGCCCATATGGCTGGCCAGCCCAGCCGATCCAAACCTCTGGACCATCGAGGACTACCTTCGATACGCATTGACCCACAATCCTGGCCTCCAGGCCGCCTTGCACCGCAGCCAGGCAGCGCAACAGCAGGTCGCCCAGGTCCGCTCCCTGCCAGATGCGAGGGTCTCATATCGGTACTTCTTCAGGGAGGTGGAGACCCGGGTTGGGGCTCAGCAGCAGGCCATAGAGATCAGCCAGACCTTCCCGTGGCCAGGCAAGCTTGACCTGGCAGGCAGGGCGGCAGCAGAGTCGGCCGAGGCCGCCAGGCAGCAATACGAGGCGTTCAGGTTGGAACTGGTGGCACAGGTCAAGGATGCCTTCTTTGAGTACTCCTACCTGGCCAGGTCCATCGAGGTCACCAAGGCGCATCTGGCCCTGCTGGCTGGTATAGAGGCAGTGGCCAGGACTAGGTATCAGACCGGCTCTCGTACGCAGGCGCACCTTGGAGCTGGACAGGCTCCAGGACCGGCTCAATACCCTATCTGATATGCTCGGACCTGCCCGGGCTAGGCTCAGCGCCTTGTTGGATAGACCAGCGGATGCAGACCTGCCGGTGCCCAGCCAGTTAGGACCAACGCTGATCGAGCTCGATGAGAAGGAATTGATTGAGCTGTTGCAGAGGTCAAATCCACAGATCAAGGCCCTGCAGCACCTCGCTAGCAGTCAGGCCCACAAGATCGGACTGGCCAGGAGGCAATATGAACCTGATATCATGCTTGGTGTTGGGATAGTGGACGTGGCTGCCACGTCCATGTCCAAGGCCTTCCCAGACAGTGGCAAGGATGCGGTATCAGCCATCGTCTCTCTGAACATCCCGCTCTGGTCCGGCAGGATCGACTCGGCGGTCCGCCAGGCCCAGATGGACAGGCAGGCCACGTTGCAGGTCCGGATGGACCTTGCCAACCAGCTCCAGGCCCGGCTCGCCACGGCCCTGGTGCGATTGAGAGACGCGCGCCGCAGGCTGGACCTCTATGCCAATGGCCTGATTCCCAAGGCCTTGCAGGCCCTCGAGGTCACGCAGGAGGCATTCCGGGGCGGTACTGCAGGCCTAACGGATGTCCTGGATGCCCAGAGGACCTATCTTGAATTCCAATTGGCCCATCAACGGGCCATTGCAGACCACCAGCAGGCCCTGGCTGCGATAGAGGCCTTGGTGGGCAGGCAGTTGACGGGCATGCCTGAGACGGATGATCCGGATAAGGAGAGAACAGATGGCAGCTAAGGGCAGGATGGCATGGCTAATGGTCCTTGGCAGGATCGCCAAGGTCATTGTCTTACTGGGCGTTGGTATGGTCTTGGGGGTCCTGGTGGCAAGGCCAAGGATCGGCGATCACAGCGGTCCAACCCAGCCTAAGTCCACAGGCCAGGTCCAGATCTGGACATGTTCTATGCACCCGCAGATCAGGCTGCCCAAGCCTGGGCTGTGTCCGATCTGCAACATGGAGCTGATCCCGCTGGAGACTAGCCAGGCCGACCAACGGACCGACCTGGCGGAATTGACTGTCAGCGAGGTCGCGGCTAGGCTCATGGACATCGAGGTCGCACCGGTTCAGCGTAGGCCGGTCTCGATCCAGATCCGGATGGTCGGAAAGGTCGAATACGACCAGACCCGCCTGGCCATTATCTCGGCACGGATTCCAGGAAGGTTAGATCGACTTTATGCTGACTACACAGGGATCCAGGTGCGTAAGGGTGACCACCTGGTGGAGCTGTACAGCCCGCAACTGTTGACCGCACAGCAGGAGCTGCTCCAGGCGGTCGGGACCGTAGAGAAGACGGCCGGCGCTACCCTCCAGACCGTCCGGCAGAGTGCACAGGACATGGTCGAGGCAGCAAGGAAGAAACTCCGCTTGTGGGGCCTGACGGCCGAGCAGATCAAGGGGATCGAGACCAGCGGCCGAGTTGCCGACCACATGACCTTCTACGCCCCCATAGGCGGGATCGTCATCAACAAGCACGTCCTAGAGGGCCAATACGTCAGCGAGGGCAGTCCCATATACACGATCGCAGACCTCTCGCAGGTATGGGTCAAGCTGGATGCCTATGAGTCCGACCTGCAGTGGCTCCGGTACGGCCAACAGGTCGAGTTCACCACTGTGGCCTTTCCTGGTGAGGTCTTCACGGGCACGATCGCCTTCATAGACCCGGTCCTTGATCCCAAGACCCGCACCGCAAAGGTACACGTGAACGTGCCCAATCCAGATGGCAGGCTAAGACCCGAGATGTTCGTCAAGGCGGTGGTAGAGACCCGCGTGGCCGGCGATGGGCGCGTGATCGACCCGGCCCTGGCAGGCAACTGGATCTGCCCCATGCATCCAGAGGTCCTCAAGGATGGCCCAGGTAGGTGCCAGCGGTGCGGCATGGACCTGGTCACTACCGAGTCGCTGGGCTATGCCTCAGCCGAGCCTGCCGAGTTTGCATTGGTGATCCCCGCATCTGCGCCTTTGATCACCGGCACCAGGGCGGTGGTTTACGTCCGCAAGACCGATACTAACGAGCCTACATTCGAGGGCCGTCAGGTCGTGCTCGGCCCGCGTGCAGGGGATGTCTATCTGGTCCGCAGCGGCCTTGCCGAGGGCGAGCTGGTGGTGGTCAGGGGCAACTTCAAGATCGATAGTGCCCTGCAGATCCAGGCCAGGCCCAGCATGATGAACCCACAGGCAGGGCCAGGACAAACCCCGCCTGACCACCTAGGCCACTGAGAACGGAGGTACAAATGCACGACCACTGGACCGTAGAGCAGCGCTCAGCCATCGGGCGGCTGATGCACTTCTGCCTGGCCAACAAGCTTGTGGTGCTCCTAGTAGTCCTGTTCACGATCGGGGCAGGTATCATAGTCGCACCTTTTGACTGGGACCTGTGGGGCCTGCCTCGCAGCCCAGTACCTGTGGACGCGATCCCTGATATAAGCGAGAACCGGCAGATCGTCTTTACCGAATGGATGGGTCGCTCGCCCCAGGACGTAGAGGATCAGGTCACCTATCCCTTGACCGTAGCACTGCTGGGCATCCCTGGCGTCAAGACGATCCGCAGCTACTCATACTTCGGGTTCTCTTCGATCTACGTCATCTTCAAAGAGGGGGTTGGTTTTTACTGGTCACGCAGCCGCGTGCTGGAGAAACTCAATAGCCTGCCTGCCGGTACACTGCCCCCTGGCGTAGAGCCAACACTTGGACCGGATGCCACCGCCCTTGGCCAGATCTTCTGGTACACCCTCGAGGGCCGCGATCCGGACGGCAACCCTGCAGGCGGCTGGGACCTGGAGGAGCTGCGTACCATTCAGGACTGGACCGTTCGCTATGCCCTGCTCAGCGCCGATGGGGTCAGCGAAGTGGCATCTGTGGGCGGGTTCGTGCGGGAGTACCAGGTGGATCTGGACCCTGATGCCATGAGGGCCTATGGGGTAAACCTCGCCGACGCGTTCCAGGCCGTCAGATCCGCCAACATCGACGTCGGGGCCAAGAGTATAGAGCTGAACCGCGTAGAGTACTTCATCCGCGGGATCGGTTTTCTAAAACATCTGGAGGACATAGAGACCAGTGTAGTCAAGGTGGTAGACAACGTACCGGTCCTGGTGAAGGACGTGGCCTCGGTTACGCTGGGCCCTGCCCTCCGCCGCGGTGTCCTGGACAAGCATGGGGCAGAGGCAGTGGGCGGTGTAGTAGTGGCCAGGTATGGGGTCAATCCTCTGGCGGTGATCAAGGACGTCAAGGCCAAGATCGACCAGATCGCCCTAGGCCTGCCAGAGAAGGCCCACATAGACCTTACCAGGGCAACAGTGCCCGAGGTCCAGGCATGCGCCAAGCAGCACGGCTTTGAGGCATTTCGGCAAGACGGCAGGCTGGATCTGGATGCCTGGTTGGCACACCTCCGCAAGACGCCACGTAGAGACTGGCCTGCCTGGGCCACTATCAGCAAGGTCACGATCGTACCTTTCTACGACCGGACGGGACTGATCTACGAGACGCTCGGAACACTCAACAAGGCCCTCATCGAGGAGATCCTGATCACGGTGATCGTGGTGATCCTGATGGTCATGCACCTGCGTTCGAGCGTCCTGATCAGCGGCCTGCTGCCCATCGCGGTCCTGATGTGTTTTGTCGCCATGAGGCTCTTTGGTGTGGACGCAAACATCGTGGCCCTGTCCGGGATCGCCATCGCCATAGGGACCATGGTGGACATGGGGATCGTCATCTGCGAGAACATACTTCGCCACCTCGATAGGGCTAGCCCTGAGGAGTCAAGATTGAACATAATCCATCGGGCCGCAGCAGAGGTAGGAAGCGCGGTCCTGACAGCCGTCACCACTACGGTGGTCAGCTTCCTGCCAGTCTTTAGCATGATCGGGCCAGAAGGGAAGCTCTTCAGGCCCCTAGCCTTTACGAAGACCTTCGCCTTGATCGCCTCTGTGATCACGGCCTTGACGATCATACCACCTGCAGCACACCTACTGTTCTGTGGCCGCGTATCCGGAGGCAGGCTACGCAGCGTACTGTATGTGATCCTTATCGCGGCCGGGCTGTGGCTAGGCTGGAGACTGGGCTGGTGGGCTGGTGCAGTGATGATCGCACTAGGGGTCTGGTACCTGGTCGCCCCACACATCCCCGACCGTATACGCCGTATCGGACCTTGGCTGGCCAATCTGACCGCCGTGGTCCTGGTGGGTCTGATCCTGGCAGCTCACTGGGAGCCCCTTGGTCCACAGCGCGGGGCGGTGCGGAACCTGGCATTCGTGGCCCTGCTGGTTGGCGCAATGCTAGGTGTTTTTGCCCTGTTCAAACATTTCTATGCCCAGATCCTGGGCTGGTGTCTAAGGCGCAAGCTGGCCTTCCTCTCGATACCAGGGCTGATCCTCTTGATCGGGGCCAGTATCTGGCTAGGCCTTGCCAGGGTGGCAGGGCCTGCGGTCCGGGCTGCAGAGGCCGCAGGCATGGATCCAAACCGGATATACCAGACCACCTTCTGGCTCCAGGGGACCAGGGCCTTTCCTGGCTTGGGAAAGGAGTTCATGCCTCCCCTGGACGAGGGGTCTTTCCTGCTGATGCCCACTACCATGGCCCACGCCTCCATCGGCGAGGCCCTGGATATCCTGAGCAAACAGGACATGGCCTTGCGGACGATCCCGGAGATAGAGTCCGTAGTGGGCAAGATCGGCCGCGCTGAGACACCACTGGATCCTGCCCCGATCTCCATGATCGAGACGATCATCAACTACAAGCCCCAGTACATCACCGACAAGGACGGCCATCGGGTCAAGTTCCGATTCGACCGCACAACCGGCCAGTTCGTGCGCGATCCCAACGGCCGATTGATCCCGGATCCCCATGGCCTACCCTTCCGCCAGTGGCGCGACCATATCCGCACGCCAGACGACATCTGGCGCCAGATCCTCCAGGTCACCAGTATCCCAGGGACCACCTCCGCACCCAGACTCCAACCAATCGCTGCCAGGATCGTGATGCTCCAGAGCGGCATGCGTGCGCCCATGGGGGTCAAGATAAAGGGACCGGACCTGCAGACCATCGAACTGGTGGGCCTACAGATCGAGCGGTTCCTCAAGGAAGTACCTGGGGTAGAGCCGGCTTCAGTGGTGGCAGACCGGATCGTGGGCAAACCCTACATAGAGATCGTGCCTGACCGTGCAGTCCTGGCCAGATACGGCATCAGCATCCAGGCATTCCAGGACGTGGTAGAGATCGCCATCGGTGGGATGCGGGCCACTACCACAGTGGAGGGACGAGAGCGGTTTGCCGTGCGTGTACGCTACCAGCGCCAGCCCGAACGGATCAGGGCCTCGTCGGTGGTCAGTCCCTGGCGGCGAAGGTGGTCAACAAAGTCGAGCATGAGCACGCCATTCTTGGCAACGATCCCGATTCCCATGATCGCACCCAGGAATGAGACGATATTCAACGACGTACCGGTCAGATACAGGGCCCCTACGGTACCGGACAGGGCCAGAACCGCACCCATCACGATGGCCATCGGCTCGGCAAATGCCTGGAACTCGATCAACAAGACCGTAAACACCAGCACGAGGGCCAGCGCCAGTACCACCAGCAGATTGCGAAATGATTCCTGCTGCTGCTGGTAGAGCCCGCCGAACTCGATCGTCCCGGTCGGGATCGTTGGATCCTTGCTCAGGAGGGTGCGGATCTCATCCATAGCACTGCCCATGTCGCGATTCTGCAGGCGGGCCGTCACCGCCACGTCCTGGCGCATGTCTTGTCTACGGAGCTCAAGTTGTGGGGGCTCTTCTAGGATGTCGGCCACCTGCGAGAGCTTGATAACTGACCTGCCGGCGTGCGTAGGGGCATGTAGAGCAGGGCATTGAATCGGTCGGACGCATGAGGCTCGGCAACTACGCGGATCTCGATGATCCGATCACCATCCAATATCGAGGAGGCTGTCTGCCCAAGCATGACCGCATGGACCGCTGAGCCAATCTCCTTGACGGCCAGGCCAAAACGCTCTGCATCCGCTATTCGCACGCGCAGATGGATCGAGTTGCCCGTATAGACCAGTCCATCGAACGTGTCCACAACCCCACGGACGGTCTGGATCGCCTGTTCGACCTCAGGGGCCTTGGCCTTGAAAAAACCAATGTCCGTGGAGAAGAGCTTGATCTCAATAGGGGCTGGTGCCCACATGAGGTCGCCGATCAGGTCGCTAAGGATGCCTGGGAACTCCCACTTGAGCCCTGGTACGGCAACATTGAATTGGTTACGTAGATCCGAGATCACCTCTGCGGTGGTTCGCTTGCGGTCGGGCCTAAGCTTCACAAGGAAATCGCCCGTGTGCGGCTCTGCGACCGCCAAGGCCAGACGTGCACCAGTCCTCTGGAGTAGCTGGCGATCTCAGGAACGGTTTGCAGGATCGCCTCGGCCTGCCTGAGCATCTGGGCCGTCTCGGCCAGGCTGGTCCCAGGCGGACCTTGGTAGTCGATGACAAAGCCACCCTCGTCCATGGGCGGCAGGAAGTCCCTATCCAATCGTCGGTAAAACTGTAGGCTGGCCAGTAGGATCAGCAAACAGCCGCCAAGCGTTATCCAGCGGTGTCTCAGGACCACTCGGATCGACGCCTCATACATACGGATCAGCAGCCTAAGCACCGCCCCGCCCTCCATCGACCATTCGCGGATCGCCGGATCCATACGCACACTCATCCACCAGACAGCCAGGGACTGGATCACCGTGACTGCTAACACCAACGAGGTCAAGAGAGCAAAGACCATGCTCATGGCCAGGGCCCTGAAGAATACGCCGGTAATACCCGTCAGAAAGGCCAATGGAATAAAGACCACCACTGGCGTCAGGGTGGATGCGACCAGGGGCCCGAAGAGTTCACCGACTGCGCTCTCCACGGCAGCAGGGCGGCTGACCCCGGAGCCAAGTTTGGTGTGAATGGCCTCGACCACAACAATCGCATTGTCGATTATGACGCCGACAGCAGCGGCAATGCCACCCAGGGTCATCATGTTGAAGGTCAGCCCCGTCAGCTTCATGGCTACCAGTGTCATCAGTACAGTCATTGGAATGACCAGGGTGGCCACGATGGTGGATCCCCAGTTCTTCAGGAACAGATAGAGGACCGCCACCGACAATATCAGGCCGAAGAGGATGGCTTGCCAGACACCACGAACCGATTCGCGTACAAAAAGAGACTGGTCGTAGAAGAATGCCAGTTTCATATCGGAAGGCAACTGCCGCCTCAGCGTCTCGATCTGCCATCTCAAACGCTTGGCGATCTCAAGCGTACTGCCGCCGGGCTGACTGCGGATGTTGAGCAACACGGCCTCCTTGCCGTCGGCGGTCACGATGTTAAAGACAGGCTCTGGCCCCCTCACTACTCGGGCGAAGTCCCGAACGCATATTGGGTGGCCGTCGACGACCTTGACAGGAAAGTCGGCGATCGCCTCCAGGTCCCTCAAACGACCGTCGACCACCGTCAGATATAGCAGATGGTTCTCCTGGTGCATGCCGGCCGATGCAATGAGGTCGTTCTGTTTGAAGGCGTCTGTCACGTCCGACAGAGTCGGGCCACAGGCCTGAAGACGAAGCAGATCCACGATCACATGGTATTCCGTGCTCCTTCCGCCTACCAGGTCCACCCGTGCGACACCAGGGATCCGTAGGAAGCGCGGCTTGAGGTCGTAACGGGCCGTCTCCCACAGATGGGTGATGTCGCGTGTGTCGCTGGTCAGGCTGACACCGATGATCGGAAATGCCGAGAAGGTCAGGCGATACACCTGGGTGGTGGCTGTGTCTGGCAGGGTGGGCCGTGTTTGGGCCAGCCGACCGAGGACATACAGCTGCGACTGAACTATATCGACCTGCCAGTTGAAAAACACGTTGACCTCGGCCGAACCCCTTCCCGGAGCGCTGCGGATGGTGGTAACGCCAGGGATGTCCTTCATCGCCTCCTCGATCGGACGCGTTATGGTGGCCATCATCTCGTCGGCCGGCGTGACGCCATTGTCTACGAGGATGACCACACGGGGAAAGTCGGTCCGGGGAAAGACGGATGAGGCGATATGAAAGGCACAATACCCGCTGCCCAGACAAAGGGCCATGGTGACGAACACGATGGCGCCCCTGTGGATGATGGCAAACCGGCCAAGGAGGGATCGGCCTTCGTTCGAGTCTGGCTGTCGTCCTGTTCCCATGAACGGCTCCGGTTCGCTATTGGCCCATCACTCGAATCTTGGTCGCATCAGGTAGGCCATAAGCGCCAACCGTGCCGGCCGTCATGCCTGGCGCAAGTCCCTCACCCTTGACCTCTACCCAACCCCCTTCGGTGACACCCCGCTGCGCAGGTGTGCGAAAGGCCTGGTCATCCTTGACGATGGCGATCACGGTCTGTCCTTGCGGGGTCGTCACCACGCCCTCTTCTGGCACGGCAAAGCAATCTTTGTGCTCGGCAGTAATGATGCGGACCCGGACGAACTGGCCTGGGCGGACAACCGCATTGGCCGGCACGGTCGCCAACACGGTCACCGTACCGCTGTCAGGATTGACCTACGGGTCGATGTAGTCCACATGGCTGACCAGGAAAGAATGCTCCGCCTGCCCCTCGAGCATCTCGAATTCCACGCGGTTGCCCAGTTGCAGCCGTGCTGCCTCCAAGACCGGCACATGGAGGCTTGCCACAAGACGCGTCAGATCGGTTAACCGGCCCAGGACCTATCCCTGCGCGACCACCTGGCCGAGCCCTGCGACCATCTCCGTGACTGTCCCATCGAATGGGGCCTTCACCTCGAACAGCGTGTGCTGGGCCTGTGCCTGTTGGAGTTGATTGCGTGCAACCTTGAGCAGCTGCTGGGCCTCCAGATAGACCGCAGCGGAGGTACCCTGTATCTCTCGGAGCTTCTCTTGTCGTTGCAGATTCTCTTCGGCAAAGGCCACGGCCTGTTTGGCCTGTTCTATAGTCAGTCGCGCTGGTTCGTCGTAAAGGCAGAACAATACCTCTCCCAGCCGGACGTGTTGGCCGACCGCACAGTGGACCTGAGATATATAGCCACCAACGGGCGAAGCAATCGGAATGCTCGCCGGGGCCGCACCTCCGACCCCCGGATTGGGTATGATCGCGTAAGCCTGCACGGCATCATGAAAGGTCTGCTGGCGGATCTGTGCCACCTGCACAGGTACCACGGTCTGACCGACCTGTTCGGCTTCCTGCTCGGAGCTGGGCCTCTGTCGCAAGAGGATGTAGACTCCTGCCCCGCCGGCCAGCAGGACCAGCAGGCCTGTGAATGTACTTAGTCTGTTATTCATGGTCTTGCTCCCCGTACTGCATGCCGCGCTGCATCAGGAGCCTTTGCATCCCGTCCGGCAAGTCAATGGCAACATGCATTGCGTCCTGGAGTTGTCCGAGGGCACGCATCGCCTCTACACGCGCATTGAGCGCGCGATCCGCGCGTTATTAAGCTCCAGTTGCGCAGCAATCCGCTCCGAGGCAGTGACCTCCCCAACCTCGTATATCTTGTCAATGCGGTCGGCAGCCTCTGCGAGCTGTTTGGCTATGGTCTGTGCGCTCTTGAGCTTTGCCAAGGAGGCGCGATAGGATGCCACGGCCTGTTCGATCCCGTTGAGGATCCGCGCCTGAAGGGCCCTAAACGCTGCTGCAGCCTCCTGGCGATGGGCCTCGGCCGTGGCAATCGCCCCTTGATTCTGGTTGAAGACCGGTAGACTCACCGACAGCCCGATGCTCCACTTGTTCTCGCTTTGGTCGAATTCGTAGCCCGGGCCGATCTGGATATCAGGGTACTGCCCAGCAATCGCCTGCTGCAGCGTGGCCTGGCTGGTCTGGTAGGTCGCCAAGGCCGCAAGTAGGTCCTCACGATGCACGAGGGCCTGACGTCGGACCTCGGCTGGTGGCAGGTCACTGGGCAATACCTCAAGGGCATCAAAGGAAAGCGAGACCGACTCCAAGGCCTTTACAGGCACGCCGATCGCGGCGGCTAGCTCGCAACGCGTTTGTGTCTGCTGCCTTGTGCATATCAAGGCATGCAAGGTCGGCCTCGTCGCGACGGACTCGCGCCAGGCTCAGTTCATTGGCCGAGATCTGTCCAATCTCGAACAGGCGATTAAGTAGTTCGACGTTATCTGCCTGCAAACCGCGCTGGCGGTCGAGCAATACGGTCATCTGGTTAGCAGCGTAAAGATCCAGCATCGCCTGACGCACCTGGCGTCGGACCTCCCAGGCAACCTCGGCGATGTGCAGACCAGCGGCTTGGGATAGTTGCTCGGCCTGGGCGATGCGATAGCCTCTCTTTCCTGCGGTCTCTATCGGGATATCCAGCACAACTGTCACGATCCAAGGAGAGCTGGGTGCATCATATCCTGTGGTGGAATTGAAGCCGGGGGCCACGCCAAGCGTTGGATTGGGCCGTTCGGAGGCAATCCTTTGATGTCCCTTGGCCACTGCCCACTGGGCCCGCGCTACGTCAAGCTGCGGATTATAGAAGAAGGCGGCCAAGGTCAACTCGGTAAGCCCCCAAGCAGCAGGTAGGTGATCCGTTGCCAGACCCTCCTTGAGGTACGTTGCCCACGTCTTGCTGTCCAATGTGCGGGATTCAAAGTCGTCGAGTGTAGTTGCTGGCAGGAGCGGCCGGTCTTGGTATCTGACACAGCCTGCCAGCGCAAGCAGGACGACAAACAGGCGATGTGCATACCCTGTCGGGATCTTGCACTCCTAGCCTACTAAACCGCCGGCACGCATAAATAGCGTGGTATTGTGTTGCAAGAAGGCCGGTTGTCAAGCGCGGGTCGGGCCATGACTGCAGCAGAAGGGTCTATAAGGACCTGTACGCGGTCTTGAGGCTATACCACTATATCAGATCCAAATTCCTCGATAGCAGCGTGCGGTATGGATGCAAACCGCTTGGTACTGAGTATGAGGGTCTTTGCTGTTAGACCTCCATCCAACATCATGTCATGCCTGAAGACCAACAGTCCATTATCCGTGACGCTCGCACAGACCATGATAAACTCACTATTGATGTTGTTGACGCACTGTAGTCTCTGGGCCAGTGTGGAATCCTCCTTGAAGCGGAACAGGCTCAGCAGCCTTATCCGATTCCTACGCTCCAGGTCAGGCCTGACTATGATGTTGCAGACGTCCTTGATCCGTAGGTCGCCATCCTCATCCACCAGCACGTCCATATATGCAGACTCGAATGCGGCCTTCAGCAACTGGCTTGAGATATTCTCTGGGGTTATCATCTCTTCAGTCATTTGGTTTCCCTTTACAAAGTACAAATGCTAATCTCTTGCGATGTTATTGCCAACCATCAGTGGCAGCAGATGCACCTACTGGCTGGGCTATCAGCAGGTGCAGTTCTGAGACATCCGGCTCCATGTACTGGAAGAAGGCATCTACATACACGGTCTGGGCCCTTGTGGTGGCCATGCCAGTGGTTACCTTCCCATAACCTAGCCTGTAGAAGGTTATCTGACGATCTACATCAGGCTGCGTAGAGAAACCAGACAGGCCATAGCAGACGGCCACATCTGCATTCTGGCCATGCCGATAGTGTAGGGCAAGGTCGGGGGCCCAGATGGTCAACTCACTATCAGCGGGCTTTGTTATCTGCAGTGTCAATACCAGGCCACGGTACTTGTTGGGCTCGGTCTCCTCGTAACGCAGGTTAGACCCCTCCAGCCTGGAGACAAAGGTCACACCCACGATCCTTACCTTCATCTGCCCGATCGGAAAGGTATGTGGTGCAGGCTGCGAGGCAGGCCTTGTCCCCACCTGTGCCAGGCCCGACACCAACAAGATGGACAGGCCCACTACTACGGTCTTGATCTGGATAACCATGGTGGTCTCCTTTTACAAAGGGTAGCACTAATGCCTCTGGGCTCTTGGTTGGCTTATGTGCAGTGGGCCTTTGGGCCCAAGAGATCTTTGGGTTAGTCATCTGTTTTCAGCCTTGTGTCGGTTTGGACCGACAGGCTATACACTACCATGACAGATGTAGTCGGGCAATCAAAATCGCCCGGTTTACCCAGATTCAGTGGCGATTCGGCCTCAGGGCAATCTGTTCTTGTTCTTTAGCTTCGGGCCGGCTCTAGCACTCTTACGTACCCCAGACCGCCTTCCTTCGTTGACTACTTGGCCCATCTTATGCTAAGATGATTTAAGTTATCCAATTGGAGCTAGTTATGATAAGAGTCGGACGAAAGGCCCATCTTCCTATTATGCCTGCAGGTGTGATCGGGTTATTGCTCATCCTTATAGGGTCTATGCCATGCGCGGCCCAGGTCCTCATCAACGAGTTTATGGCCTTGAATTGTAGTGTGTTCAAGGATGAGTCTGGTGAGTATGAGGACTGGATAGAGCTTTATAATCCCACCGATAGCCATGTAGATGTGGGCCTGATGTATCTGAGCGATGATCCAGATGAGCCCTATAAATGGAGGATACCTGCTGGTACGGTGATAGGGCCTGGTGGTTATCTATTGATCTGGGCTGATGGTCAGGTCAATGATGGTCCCCTGCATGCCAGTTTTAGTCTGGCCAGTGCTGGTGAGGGGCTATATCTATATGATCGTGATGGCATCAGGCAGTTAGATGCAGTGGTGTATGGGGCTCAGAGGGTGGATATCTCTTATGGGAGGGATTGGTCTGATGGAGGTAGATGGAGATACATGATTCAGGCCAGTCCTGGTGGTCCGAATGGGCAGTGTTATGCAGGTGTGGTTGAGCAGGTATGTTTTAGTCATGTCAGGGGTTTTTACGAGGATGCGTTTGATCTGGAGTTGGAGGTAGGTACTGATGGTGCCTATGTGCTTTATACCTTAGATGGCAGTATTCCCTATGATCCTGAGAGGGGGTTTAGTTCAACAGTGAAGGCCTATAATGGGCCGATCAGGATAGACAAGACCACGGTAGTTAGGGCAGTAGGATACAAGCTAGACTGGCTACCAAGCACCGTACAGACACATACATATATATTCCTGGATGATGTGATAAGACAGGCCACGGATCCGGTCACAGGTGCACAGGTCGTACCTGAGGGGTATCCAGCGACTTGGCCTGGCGGCAAACAGACAGGACCTGTTGCTGGCGACTATCAGATGGACCCGGACATAGTCGGCCCAGATGGGAAGGATAAATTCGGCGGCAGGTTTGCACAGACGATAAAAGGCGACCTATTGTCGTTGCCGACCATAAGCCTGGTCATGGCCAGGGACGACTGGTTCGGACCTGCGGGCATATACATAAATCAGTCGCAGGATGGGACCGAAAGGGCCTGTTCTATGGAATGGATAGAACCCGATGGCTCCACTGGCTTTCAGGCCGATTGTGCCATAGCCATGCAGGGAGGGGTTAGCGGTGGAGGGACGAGCCTCAACAGGTGGAAGGTCTTCAAACTCTCCATGAGGCCTAGGTTCAAGCCCATCCTGGACGATGGCACGCCCACTGGCGGGCCTGATGACCTGGACTTTCCATTCTGTCCGGACTCGCCGGTAAGGACCTATGAGACGATCGTACTTGACGCCTTGCTGGCCAACACCTGGAATCATCCCAGTCAGCATACACATGTCAACTACCTGGAGGATCAGTTCACTGCAGACGTTCACAACGCGATCGGCGGGTACTCCCCGCATGGCAGGTTTGTCCACGTGTACATCAATGGCCTCTATTGGGGTATGTACAACCTACATGAAAGGCCGGACCATGCATGGGCTGCGGCCATATTCGGTGGAAACAAGTCCGAATACGATGCCATCAAGCACAGCTCGAGCAATGTGGTCAACAATGGCAACGGCGGGTCAGCAAGGGATAACTTCAACGCCATGTTGACTGTGGTCAATGCCGTGCAGTCTGATCCGACAAGCCCTACCAAGTACAGGGCAGCATGTCGCGTCTTGGATGTGGATAACTTTATCACGGATCTGATAGCCCATTGGTACTGCCTTAACTGGGACTGGCCTGCGAAGAATTGGTATGCCACCCGCAGGTGTCCGGCTGGTCCGTGGAGGTTCCACGTCTGGGATGCTGAACACGCACTGGAGTATTGGGACTCGCAGAACGTCTTCGGCCGGAGCGTTTCCGGTATCCACGATAAGCTTAAGGTCAATAAGGAATATCAGCTAAGGTTTGCCGACATCGTGCAAAGGACGCTGTTGGGTAATGGCCCTTTGACTGCAGAGAACGTCCTGACATTGTACGAGGCAAGGGTCAGGGAGATAAGTAGGGCAATCGTGGCAGAGGCAGCCAGGTGGGGCGATGCCAGGTCCCCTACAAAGCCACATACCCCGGATGAGTGGTGGGAGGTACAGAATGGCGTGATGTCCAAGTTCCTCCTACCCAGGGCAGGATTATTGCTGGACTGGCTCAAGGGTGCTGGGCTATATCCTGACCTCCAAGCTCCCAAATTCTTCCTTGGGACGGAATTGTCATATGGTCAATACGTCAGGTATGGCCAGGGTCTGGTGATATTGGCAAGCCCAGGAGCAAAGGTCTACTATACCATCGACGGCAGTGACCCAAGGCAAGGGCTCGGTCGGGATATCCAGCTCTTTTCTGCAGATGCCCCTAAACGCATAAAGGTCCCTACAGGTAATCTGGGTACAAATTGGACCTCTGTCAGTTACGACGACACCTCCTGGGAGCTAGTGAGCGGTGGACCAGGTGGATTGGGATATGATGCCAATCCTGGTACAGGAGGGGATTACAGGCCCTATATAACCAGGGACTTGCGTGCCCAGATGAAGGGGCTAGCGACCGGATGCTATGTCAGGATCCCTTTTGGCCTGGATCAGGCCACTATTGGCCGCCTGCAGGATCTGATATTGAGGGTGCTCTATGACGATGGCATCGCCGTTTATCTCAACGGCACGGAGGTATACAGGTCTGGCCTTGGCAGCACCCCTGCCTGGGATTCAAAGGCAAGCAGCTCGCGGAATGCCGGCAGCATGGTCCAGGAGATAGACCTGACCAGCAGGCTCGGACTACTACGGTCCGGCCAAAACATAATGGCTATCCACTTGGCAAACAGATCTGCGGACGATGATGACCTGCTGCTATGGGCAGACCTGATAGGAGGTATCAGGCTCGGTGATCCGGATCTACCTAGCGAGTCCGCAATACTGCATGATAAGGCGATCAGACTTGACCGATCCTTGAAGGTAAAGGCCAGGGCCCAGGCTGCAGGTCAATGGAGTGCGCTGAGCGAAGCGATCTTCCTTGTTGGCAGGCCTTCTGAGGCGATCCGCATAACCGAGATCATGTATCACCCGACCGAAGACCCGGGGGCGGAGTTTATAGAATTGTGCAACATAGGCCAGGAGCCTGTGGATCTGAACTATATGCGTTTTACGGCAGGTATTACATGCGAATTCAGTCCATTCGTCCTGCAGCCGCAACAATATGCGATTGTGGTAAAGGATATTGCCGGTTTTGAGTCCGTGTACGGTCCAGGGCACCCAGTAGCGGGCCAGTATTCTGGCAGCCTGGATAATGGAGGTGAGAGGATACGCCTGGAGGATGGGCTAGGGCAGGTCGTCGTGGATTTCACCTATGATGACTCATGGTACAGATCCACCGATGGCGGCGGGTATTCATTGGTCCTGGCAGATCCTGCCACCGATTCGGCCAACCTCTCACAAAGGCAATCTTGGAGGCCAAGCGCCAGGCCAGGTGGCTCTCCAGGTAGGTCCGATCAGTAGATGTATGCTGGATCTGTTTCCTGACCTCCTTGTGTATAAACACCCAAGACCAGGCTGGTTATTTGCGATTCTATCTATTATGATGATAATTGCAGACCCGGCCATCTGTGATTCGGTCCTCATCAACGAGTTTATGGCCTTGAATTGTAGTGTGTTCAAGGATGAGTCTGGTGAGTATGAGGACTGGATAGAGCTTTATAATCCCACCGATAGCCATGTAGATGTGGGCCTGATGTATCTGAGCGATGATCCAGATGAGCCCTATAAATGGAGGATACCTGCTGGTACGGTGATAGGGCCTGGTGGTTATCTATTGATCTGGGCTGATGGTCAGGTCAATGATGGTCCCCTGCATGCCAGTTTTAGTCTGGCCAGTGCTGGTGAGGGGCTATATCTATATGATCGTGATGGCATCAGGCAGTTAGATGCAGTGGTGTATGGGGCTCAGAGGGTGGATATCTCTTATGGGAGGGATTGGTCTGATGGAGGTAGATGGAGATACATGATTCAGGCCAGTCCTGGTGGTCCGAATGGGCAGTGTTATGCAGGTGTGGTTGAGCAGGTATGTTTTAGTCATGTCAGGGGTTTTTACGAGGATGCGTTTGATCTGGAGTTGGAGGTAGGTACTGATGGTGCCTATGTGCTTTATACCTTAGATGGCAGTATTCCCTATGATCCTGAGAGGGGGTTTAGTTCAACAGTGAAGGCCTATAATGGGCCGATCAGGATAGACAAGACCACGGTAGTTAGGGCAGTAGGATACAAGTTAGACTGGCTACCAAGCACCGTACAGACACATACATATATATTCCTGGATGATGTGATAAGACAGGATGATGCAAGGGCCATTGAGGCCGGATATCCAAGCAAGTGGAGCAACTATCCTGCGGACTACCAGATGGATCCAGAGGTCACACAGAATCCTGCGTATGCAGGCAGGATGAAGGAGTCGTTGCTCTCGATACCTTCGCTTTCCATAGCCACAGACAGACAGAACCTTTTTGCCCCAGCTACTGGCATATATACCAACCCGCTATCCGAAGGCCAGGATCTGGAGTGGGAAAGGCCTGTATCGATAGAGCTATTTGGTCCGAACATACAACAGGATTTCCAGATCGATTGCGGCCTTCGCATCCAGGGAGGGCACTCCAGACATCCCTACAAGTGCCCCAAGCATTCGCTGGGCCTGCGATTCAGGGACGTATACGGCACCAAGACGCTCGATTATGACCTATTTGGAGGGCCTGTAAGGTCATTCGATAGCCTGCAACTCCGCGGAGGCTTTAACAATTCCTGGATCCATTGGGACCCGGGACAGCGGGCCCGAGCACAATACATCCGCGACCACTGGGCAAGGGATACCCTTATTGAGATGGGCAATCCGGACGGACTGAAGGGGTTTTCGGTGCATCTGTATATCAATGGCATGTACTGGGGTCTCTACATGCTCCATGAGCGTCCAAACGCGGAGCACTATGCAGCCTACAAAGGCCTGCCTCTAGATGAACCGATAGATGCCATCAATGGCGACCCGACATATGTGATCTCTGATCCCCTCAACACAGGCCAGGTCTCCGATGGGACCATAGATGCCTGGCTGGAGCTGAAGGCGACCGTAGCCAGTAGGGACTGGGCAGCGATCCAGCGGGTGTTGGATGTGGACAACTTCATAGATTGGACGATCCTAAACTACTTTTCTGGCAATGTAGATCTAAAACAGGGGACCAACTGGCGTGCTGCTGGTGGCGGACCGAGTCATAGGCCTTGGCGGTTCTACTGTTGGGATATGGAAAGGATCCTGGAGGACCCTGCCGGCAGGACCATCGGCCACCAGGATCCTACCGGCCTTTTCTCGCATCTAAAGACGATACCGGAATTTCAGATGAGGTTTGCTGACCGGGTTCACAGACACATGTTTAACGGTGGTGCGCTGACCGAGCAGAGGAACCTGGCCAGGTGGCTGGCTCGTTCGCAGGAGGTGGACGTGGCGGTTATTGCCGAGTCGGCCAGGTGGGGCGACTACAGGAGGGATGTACATCAATATCAGACGGGCCCGTATTACCTATATACAAGGGATGAGTTCTGGGTGCCGGAGAATCGACGGATCATTGAACAATACTTCCCAGCTAGGAATTCCGTGGTCCTCCAGTGGTTCAAGGACATGGGTCTTTATCCATCACTGGATGCCCCTATCTTTTACATCAATGGCGCATATCAACATGGAGGCCAATGCCAGCCGGATGACCTATTGTCCATGGCCTTGCCTGGAGGAGCATCTGGTCAGATCTACTACTGTCTAGATGGTTCTGATCCAAGGTTGCCTGAGGGTCTTGTAGGTCAGGTCAAGACGGTCTTGCTTGTGCCAGAGTCTGCACCAAAGCGTCTGTTGGTTCCCAAGGCGGACATAGGTGATAGCTGGCGTGGGGGCAATGAGCCATATGACGATTCTGGTTGGGATGATGCACAGATCAATATGGCCGTCAATATTGGCGGTGTTGGCTATGAGAGGCAGTCTGGATATGAGGCCTTTATTACATACGATGTAGGCCAGGCCATGTATGGGGTAAATGGCTCTTGCTACATAAGGATCCCATTTGAGGTCAGTGCTGGGGATCTTGGTGTCATAAGGTCTCTAGTATTACGTGTACGCTGTGATGATGGCTTTGTGGCCTTTATCAATGGCAAGGAGGTGGCATCTCTAAATAGGCCACAGGTCCTCAGTTGGGATAGTGTCTGTGCCAACAGGGCAGATTCCACGGACTTTGTGGAGTTTGCTATAGAAGACGTATCAATGCTGGTGGCAGGTAGGAATATCCTGGCTGTACAGGCGATAAATCAGTCGGCTAGTAGTTCTGACCTATTGTTTTCAGCGGAGTTGATAGGCAAAAGCGGTGTATCTGGTGATCCTAGGGTCAATCCTCAGGCGGTCTTGTATACAGGGCCAATAAGGCTGGATCGCAGCTGTACGGTCAAGGCCCGGGTCCTTGGCACTCAATGGAGCGCGTTGGCCCAGGCAACATATTGTGTTGGCGATGTGCCAAAGGGCCTTAGGATCAGCGAGATCATGTATCATCCGGCAGAGCCCAATTGCGAATTCATAGAGCTGACCAATATCAGTGAGCAGCCCATAGACCTAGGGCTGGTCAGGTTCAGCAGGGGTATAGAATTTACGTTCCCGAACATGGCCCTTGAGCCAGGCAGGTTTGTGCTTGTAGTGCAGGATCTTGCTGCCTTTGAGTCAGCATACGGGACCGGATTGCCAGTTGCAGGCCAGTATACTGGTAGCCTCGACAATGCAGGAGAGGGGGTCGTCTTGACCGATCCAGTTGGTAAGGTGATATCTGAGATCAACTACTCCGATGGCTGGTTCGAACTGACTGATGGAATGGGCTTTTCCTTGGTAGCGGTCGATCCAGGTGCAGATCCCAAGACCCTTTCAACGGCAGCAGGTTGGAGGCCTAGTCCTGCGCTAGGTGGCTCACCTGGTAGGGATGATGACATGGATTCTGTGCCTGGCCCTGGTGCAATTGTGATAAACGAGATCATGGCTAGGCCAGGGGGGAACAGGCCGGACTGGATCGAGTTTTACAACAATACCGACCGGGACATAGATATCGGCGGCTGGTACCCAAGTGACGACCCGGACGAGCTGACCAAGTATCAGATACCCGCAGGCATGATTATACCCGCTGGCGGCTATAGGGTGCTTTATCAGGATATACACTTTGGCCGGTCTTTTGGCCTCAGTGCAGATGGAGAACAGGTAATACTACTGGCCAGTAGGGATGGAAAGCCTATTGGCTTTATGGCAAGGCAATCCTTTGGGCCTTCATTGACTGGCATCTCACTTGGCAGGTATGTAAAGGCCAATGGCGCAGATGACTTTGTGGCCATGGCAGGCCCAACCCCTGGCAGCGCGAATTCCCAGCCCAAGGTCGGTCCGGTGGTGATAGCAGAGCTGATGTACAACGTCTCCGCAGATGGGGAGGCAGAATACATGGAACTTGTCAATATCAGCCCTTCGCCAGTGACACTGTTTGACCCAGGATCGGGTTTGGCATGGCGGATTACAGGTGAAAGACGGGCCCTAGACTACACACTGGCTAGCGATCAGGCCATCGTGTTGGAACCTGGCCAGAGGTTGATCCTTACCAGGAGTAGGAAGGCATTTTACAGGACGTTCGCATCGCCTCAGGAGGTATTAGTGCTTGAATGGGGCGTTGGTGGATTGGGTGACGACGGAGACGATATAAGGCTCTTTATGCCTGACGGGTTAGATGGCGACGGACAGACCCGTTGGATATTGGTGGATCGTGTCAGGTATAGCGATGGTTCTCACCCTGATGCAAGGCCAGACCTGTGGGCTGTCTCAGCCGACGGCCAGGGCAAGGCCCTTGGGAGGATAGACCTGACTACATATGGGAATGACCAGACCAACTGGCAGGCCATAGCCCCTTCACCTGGCAGGCCCTAGTTGCACATGATCTATGTCCTATAACCTATTGACAGGATGCCCGTCCCTATTGTACTAATGGCATGTTGAAAGGGCAGGGAAGGGGTAGTACCTGTCTGGGCAGAATACGAGGACTTGGATTGAGAGAGGAGGGTTCTATGTCTTGTATGAAGAGCTGTGTCTGTGCCTTTGTTCTTGTCTGCCGTAGTGCAATGGCAGCCATCACCATAAATGAGTTCCATTATGACAATGTAGGCACTGATATCGGCGAGTTCGTTGAGGTCGCGGCAGATACGTGCCACAGGCAGGATATAATCGATTCGAAGGCCATTTTGTATCTTTACAATGGGGCTGATGGGAAGGTCTATGGCAGCCATAACCTAGAAGGTTTCCAATACCATGGTACCCTTGCCGACGGCAAGGATTACTACAGCAAGCTCATATCTGGCATACAAAACGGTAGCCCTGATGGTTTTGCCCTGGTCTTTGATGGGGTAGTTGTGGAGTTCATCTCGTATGAGGGTATCTTCACTGCCACAGAAGGCCCGGCACAAGGTATGACCTCTGTAGAGATTGGTGTGTATGAACCATCCGATGCCCCTGTGGGCTCATCCCTTCAGCGGATCGCATTCTCGGACCACTGGGTATATACACCTGGAACCAACACAAGGG
>JARYLO010000049.1 GCA_029907605.1 Sedimentisphaerales bacterium | reverse complement strand
ATGATTTTACAAAGGTGCTGCTGCAGGCGGATATTCAGATCAGCATGGATGGCTCGGGCCGTGTGTTCGATAACATCTTTGTTGAACGGTTATGGCGGACGGTAAAAGTTGAGGAGGTTTATCTGCGGGACTATCAGACGGTGGCCGAGGCCAGATACGGTCTTGGCCGGTATTTTGAGTTTTATAATAATCGGCGGTTTCATCAGGCATTGGACTATCGCAGGCCCGCTGAGGTTTATGGCGTAGCAGTTGGTACTCCGGTCGCCCTTCGGGCTCCCTGCGTCCCAACTGCTGTAACAATAGGCGGTGAATCTATCTTAAATTCTACAATTTTCTGTCTTGACAATGGGTAGGGATATATAACTCCCGCTAGCCTGGCTGCAACCGGCTTGCGGATGTAACGCTCAGTGTCTTCATACCGTGTGATTGGTGTTAAACCGCCGGCCACCTCGCACGTTGGGCAGTACCACGGTCCCCAGGTCCTGCACGGTCGAAATGGTCTCGTATCAACACCTAGCTACACCAAATACCCCGATCTTCATAGACCGGCCCGGCTGACCCTTAGGGGGATGTGAACTTGTCAAATCGCCGGCTGGACTCCCAGCCTCGTGGCCTGGCTGCCAACACGAAGTATTTGCCTCCCCCAGGCCCTGCGGGATTGGGCCAACCGATACGGACCTGCGACCCAAGCACGGCCTGATACCTGCCAGTAATTCCTCCTTCGATTATGTCCCTTTGATTTTAAATTAATTTGGGCAATTGCCGATGTCAATAGGCCCGATTGAAAAAAAGGCAGTAAAGAATTTTGGGTATGGGCGATCCTTCCCCAGGACTGGCAGCAGTTCCAGCGATACCCACAATGAGCCAGACCGAGGCCTTTAGAACGATGGAAGGCACCGGATGGCCAGTAATGGACCTGGACGCCAGCCCTTGCTCGTGAGGCCCAACAGTACGGGGTGGGCTGCCACGATCTTGATCCTGTTGGCGGCTGGTTGTATGCTATTCCATGCATTGTTAAGGAGGACTAATATGGGCCACTTGCTCTACATCCAGGCCTCGCCAAGGGTTGGCAGGTCACATTCCATTGTGGTTGCAGATGCCTTCATAGATGCATATAGGCAATCCCAGCCAGGTGATCTGGTCAGGACGATCAACATATTCAAGGCCAGGATCCCTGCATTTGATGGGCCGGCATTGCAGGCAAAGTATGACATACTCCATGGGCGTTCGCGAGATCCAGCCACTGTGAAGGCATGGGGCAGGATCGAGTCTGTGATCGGACAGTTCAAATGGGCAGATAAGTATGTGTTTGCGGTACCGATGTGGAATTTCGGGATCCCTTATCGCCTAAAGCAATACCTGGACGTGATCATACAACCTGGCTACACATTTACCGTAACGGACAATGGTTATCAGGGGCTGGTCACAGGAAGGCCGGCGGTCGTCATCTATGCTAGGGGCGGCAGGTACCAGGCAGGCAGTGCTGCAGAAGCCTATGACCTCCAGTCGAGGTATCTGGAGCTAGCCCTTAGATTCATCGGTTTTAGCCAGATCCACTCTATCTTCGTGGAGCCAACATTGGCCTCTGGACCTGAGGCAGCCAAGGCTGCACAAGAGCAGGCCATTGCCGAGGCCAGGCAGCTAGCCGTTGGTTTCTAGCAAAAAGACAGGGCCTGTATCCAGGATACAGGCCCCATAGCCTATTGTCTGCAAAAAAGGCTATCTAAGGCTCAGCCGGACATTGTCAAACTCTGCCCAATAGTTTCCTGGGTAGTTTGCCAATGACAGCTCTACACCAAGCCTCTTTCCTACAGATTCGGCAGTGGTCTTGACCTCAAGCTCCAGCGTAACCGGCCCTGGCCAGGTATCACCAACTGCCGGCAAGGACGCGGTGCCCAGCAGCACGCGAGTCTCACCGTCGAGGTAATAAAGGCCTATCTGTGGGCTGCCCTGCCAGGAGTTGCGGACGTCGACCTGCAACAGGTAGGTAAGACCCTCTGCTGCGATGACCTCAGAGGTGGTCTGCCAGAGGACCCTGCCATTGCCCTGCCAGAAGAAGTAGGTGCCATCTGTTGCTGAAGGTCCCATGGCCAGCCCGCTATTGCCTTGGTCGTTTGCCGTCCAACCTACAGGCACACCACCCTCTATCACCTTGCCGTCATCCTCAAAACTGGCATTGACTACGGCTATCTGGACCGGCACACAGATCTGGAGATCATCGAATGCCACATACCCAGTGGTTACGCCATAGGTGGCATTGATCAGGCCCACCTGAAGGGTCTGTGGTAGATCTGGCCTGTCTATTACCAACGGCCTTTGGTCTGGATCGTCTGGGTTATAGATCCCTACGTACGGAGGATCGGTCAACGGTACGAAGTTTATCCCATCGGAACTGATCCTTGGATAGAACTTACTGCCCTTGCGCTCAAGCTGGATATACGGGTACTGGGCTGCGATGGCAAACGTGTCTGTCCCGGTCCAGATCCCTGCAGTCTGCCCTACCTCATCCCTGAAACCGTTGAGCGTGCTCCTTGCCACGAATGCCGTCCAGGTGGGGAAGTAGTTAACCGAGACCCAATTCTCATTTGCCTCGTTTGGATCCCTTGCAAGGATACCACAGTCATTATGGAAGACCCTCTCTACCAGGGTACCGGCAAAGTCCACTACCTTGACCGTGGCGACAAAGTCTCCTGTGACCAGCTTGTAGAGCATGGGGCCAGGTCCTGGATCCCAGGACGCACCTTGGGTCTGGAGATAGAGGGCACCAGGCCTAGTGATAGAGGCATTGAGGGCAAGTATATGCCCCGGATCTAGCAGGCCGTCATAGCCGTCCAGTTCCTCGAGGATATAGTCGTGGGCGGTCTCGAACTGATCGGCCAAGAGTGGCACCTGCCTGGACGATTGATATAACAAGGCGATGTCATTGCCTGTGCCGCCAGCATAGGTAAGCGTATAGGTGCACTCCCGTCCACCCCCTGTAACCACGACCTGGGCCCCTTCAGTGGCAGCAGCCCCGTTGACTGTATCAAAGACACCAGTTACCGCCGTCTCGGCGGCAAGGTCCACAAGTACGATGTCCTTGGTAGGAGGGGAACCTGCCGCAGTGACCATTAGTGCCGCTGTGGTCTGATCGCCAAGCGGGTCTAGCGTGACGCTGTTGCTGATCTTGACGGGGCTAACGCCAGCAGGCCCTATCTGGAACTCCAATGTGCCTGATGCCCCAGCCTGGTCGCCGACCGTCAGGGTCCTCATGGCGATGACGGGCTTATCTCCTACCACCACCAACTTGCCTTTACCGCCCCTTGCACCTATCAGCAGGTCGCCATTGCCAGCACTTTCGTGGGTGATGGTGCCGCCGCTGATGATGTAGAGGCCGTCCGACCCAGCGGAATCACCTATCCCAAGCCTGGCCTTGTCCTTACCATCCTTGAGGATGACCGCCCCACCTGTCTGGATGACCGTACCAGGGCTGCCTGCGCCTACCCTCATCCAGCCAGCACCCAATAACTCGGCCCCCTGTTCTATGAGGAGGGTGGCACCCTCATATACCCTAAGTCTCTGGCCTACGCCCCAATCGCCAGTGGAGGTATTAAGGGTACAGACCGTCTCGGTCCCCCTGATCTTGACCTCCTCCTGGCCGGTAGGGAGGCGACCATCCACCCAACCGGCGACGTCATTCCAATTGCCTGTGTAGTTGAGCCAATCTATGGCCAGGACCGCATTGGCACACAGGCAGACCACCATGATGCTCAGAATCAACCCTCTTCTCATAACACACCCCTTCCAATATAGACCTCACAAGACACGCACTGGCTATGCAAACACCCTCCCGGACTGCCGGGCAGGATGATATAATATTATAGTACCTGAGGGTCGATCTTACAAACCATAGGTGGCTACAGTATACTAGAATCTTGCGCAAGTTACCTTCTTGACTTGGGTTGATGCGATAACTTATGGGTCTTTTCAAGCTCAGGACCTCATTTCAGCCAGCAGGGGACCAGCCGAAGGCCATCCAGGCCCTGGTGGATGGGCTGCGTAGTGGCCGGAGGTTCCAGACCTTGATGGGGGTCACCGGCTCAGGCAAGACCTTCACCATGGCCAATGTCATAGCCCAGGTGGATATGCCTGTACTGGTCATCTCCCACAATAAGACCTTGGCCGCCCAGCTCTATGAGGAGTTCAAGGAGCTGTTTCCTGAAAACGCGGTAGAATACTTCGTCAGCTATTACGACTACTACCAGCCTGAGGCATACATACCTCAAAGGGATATCTACATAGAGAAGGACGCCTCAAAGAACGCGGATCTGGACCGGCTTAGGCTATCGACCACCACCAGCCTTTCCACAAGGCGGGACTGCATAGTGGTGGCCTCTGTCTCGTGCATATTCAGCCTAGGCTCGCCTGAGGACTACAAGGCATCCGTTGTGGACCTGGCCGTAGGCCAACAGATAGACCGCAATGAGCTGCTCGGCAGGCTTGCTGACATCCAGTACAGTCGCAACGACATAGACTTCCAAAGGGGCACCTTTCGGGTCAGGGGCGACACCGTCGAGATCTATCCGTCGTACGAATCCTACGCCATCAGGATCGAGTTCTTTGGTGACCAGGTGGAACAGATATACTATGTGCACCCTGTCTCAGGCGATGTCCTGGCAGGCGACCAAAAGGTCTTCATCTATCCTGCCCAGCACTATGTCATGCCCCAGGACCGGATCGCCACCGCAGTGGCCAGCATCAAGGCAGAGTTGGCAGCCAGGTTGGCCGAACTGCGTAGCCAGGGTAAGCTGCTGGAGGCCCAGCGTCTGGAGGCCCGGACCCTGTATGACTGCGAGATGCTGATGGAGGTGGGCTATTGCAGCGGCATAGAGAATTATGCCCGCCATCTTGCAGGACTGCCCCCTGGGGCAAGACCTTATACCTTGATAGATTACTTCCCCAAGGAGTTCCTGCTGATCATAGACGAATCACACGTGACGATACCCCAGTTACGGGCCATGTGGGCCGGTGACCGCAGTCGCAAGGAGGTCCTGGTAGAACACGGTTTTAGGCTGCCTAGCGCCCTCGACAATAGGCCATTGCGTTTCGAGGAGTTCCAGGAGGGCTGGTACAAGGTGATATTCGTCTCGGCCACGCCAGGCCCATTCGAACTGGAACTGTGCAATCATCAGGTTATAGAACAGATCATCAGGCCAACAGGCCTGCTGGATCCGCAGATCATTGTCAGGCCTGCAAGCAACCAGGTCCAGGACCTGCTTGAGCAGATCGGCCGCATGGTGGCTGCCAAGCAGAGGGTCCTGGTGACCACACTGACAAAACGGATGGCAGAAGACCTGGCCAGCTACATCTCCAAGAAGGGCTTCAGGTGTAAGTACCTCCACAGCGAGATCGACACGCTCGAGAGGATTGAGATCCTCAGGGACCTGAGGGCAGGCAATTTTGATGTCCTGGTAGGGGTCAACCTCCTAAGAGAAGGCCTGGATCTGCCAGAGGTGGCTGCAGTGGCGATAATGGATGCAGACAAGGAAGGGTTCCTCCGCAGCGAGACCTCCTTGATCCAGACCATAGGCAGGGCGGCCAGGAACGTAGATGCCACGGTATTCTTGTATGCAGATGCCGTCACAGAGTCCATGCAGAGGGCCATAGACGAGACCAATAGGCGCCGTCGCATCCAGATGCAGTACAACGCCGAACATGGTATCACCCCACAGACCATCAGGAAGGCCATAAGGGATAGCCTCACTACCCAGATCAAGGCCCGCAAGACCGCCATGGAGGTCATACATATAGATCAGGACGAGTTCGACAGATTGGAGCTGGCCAACGAGCTAGAAAGACAGATGCTGGAGGCAGCCGAGGCCCTCGACTTCGAGCACGCTGCCTACCTGAGGGACCAGCTTCGCCAGCTCAAGGAGCTGCCTCAGTTGGTCATAGCCAAGTCCAAACGTAAGAAGCAGCAGTTCATTGCAGCAAGACGTCAGGCCAGGACTAGGAAGTGATAGCCCGCCTTGACCATCTGGGCAAATGGCCGTAGAATTCTTATTTTTATGGCGATGATCGATTCAGGACACGTATTCCTTTGGTTTGTCCCAACTGTAAGACGGTACTTGATAAATCGGGCAGGATTCCATGAGACAACAAGGACAGCCACCTACTGAACGCATCGAGGACCTTCGGCTCCTCGACGAGATGAAGACGTCGTATCTGAACTACGCGATGAGCGTGATCGTCTCACGCGCGCTACCTGACGTCCGTGATGGGCTAAAGCCCTCCCAAAGACGGATCCTGGTGGCGATGAACGACCTGAATCTGGGTCCTCGAAGCAAGCACCGAAAGTGCGCAAAGATCGTCGGCGATACCAGTGGTAATTACCACCCACACGGCGACCAAGCGACCTATGGCACGCTGGTGCGCATGGCGCAGGATTGGAACATGAGGTATCCCCTGATCGACCCGCAGGGCAACTTCGGTTCGATCGATGCCGATCCTCCAGCGGCCATGCGTTATACGGAGGCAAGGCTCGCCCCACCAGCGATGGATATGCTGGAAGATATCGAGTACGACACCGTAGACTTTGTACCCAACTATGACGAGACCAGGATGGAACCTACCGTCCTGCCGTCCAAGTTCCCCAATCTCTTGGTCAACGGCTCCACCGGCATTGCCGTTGGCATGGCGACCAATATCCCACCCCACAACATCTCCGAGGTATGCGACGCACTACTGCTGGTCTTGGATGACCCCAATTGTGGGTTTAAGGATATCATGAAGGTCCTACCGGGCCCCGACTTTCCGACAGGTGGGATCATCTGCGGCAGAAAGGGGATCGTGGATGCATATACCACCGGTAGGGGCCATCTCGTGCTGAGGGGCAAGGCAGATATCGAGCAGACCAAGAGGGGCAAGACCCAGATCGTGATAACGGAGATCCCTTACACGGTCATAAAGGCCAATATCGTGGCAAAGATCGCAGAGTGCGTCCACCAGAATCAGCTTCCAGAGGTGGCTGACGTAAGGGATGAATCTGATCGCCAGGGGCTGCGGATCGTAGTCGAGCTAAAAAAGGACGCTGACCCAGAGATCGTACTCAACAAGCTGTACCGTTATACGCCGCTGCAAAGTACATTTGCCGTTGCCAACATTGCACTGGTCAACAACAGGCCTGAGGTCCTGACGATAAAGGACCTGCTGGTGCATTTCATCGAGCATCGCAAGGTAGTGATAAGGCATAGGACACAGTTCCTGCTCAGGAAGGACAGGCAGCGTGCCCACATCCTTGAGGGCCTGATCCTGGCTGTAAGCGATATCGATGAGATCATATCCATAATCAAGAGGTCACCGGATACACCTACGGCCAAGGCAAACCTCATGGCCAAGCCCCTGCGTCTTGCCGAGCAGCAGACACTCAGAAAGATACTGCCTGAGGCCTTTGTCAAGGAAAGGTCCAAAGGCCAGCACTTCCTGACCGGCCCACAGGCAGACGCCATCCTGAGCATGCAACTTCAAAGGCTGACAGGACTGGAGGTAGAGAAGCTGGCAAAGGATTACGCTGCCCTGATCGAGCAGATACAGGGCTATGAGGCCATCCTCGCCGATGAGTCGGTACTGTTGGATATCATCTGCGAGGACATACATGAAATGAAGGCCAAATACGGGGATAAGAGGCGGACAAAGATCGTCAGCAAGGCAGACATATTGGACGAGGAGGACCTGATTGCCGATGAGGATGTGATCGTGACGGTCAGCCATGCCGGATATGTCAAGAGGATGCCTGTGGATACATACCGCAGACAGGGCCGAGGCGGCAAGGGGATCATTGGTTCGGAGACCAAGGAAGGAGACTTCATCAAGCATCTATTCGTCGCCTCCACGCGAGATTACCTATTGGTATTCACCAACAGGGGAAGGTGTTATTGGCTGAAGGTCTACGGCATACCTAGCATGAGTAGGCAGAGTAAGGGCAGGAGCATCGCCAATCTCTTGGACCTAGGCAATCAGCAGATAGCATCTGTCATAAGTGTCAGCTCATTTGAGGAAGGTGACCAAAGGAACCTGGTCATGGCCACAAGGAATGGGTTGGTGAAGAAGACCAGACTGGAGGCCTTCAGCAATCCGCGTTCTACGGGCGTCATAGCCATCAACCTGGATCCCAATGACGAGCTTATTGCAGTGGCGATGACTAGTGGCAATGATCATATCATCTTGGGCACCAGAGAGGGTATGACGATCAGATTCCCTGAGCAGGAGGTCAGGCCTATGGGCCGCGCGGCCCGTGGGGTCATTGGGATCAGACTGCGACAGGGCGACTATGTTGTTGGGATGGTCGTTGCAGGCAAGGAAGGGGCCTTGTTTACGGTCTGCGAGAATGGCTACGGGAAGCGGACCATACTTGAAAGCTACAGGGCCCAAAGTAGGGGTGGGGTAGGGATAAAGAACATAAAGACCACCGCACGAAACGGTAAGGTTGTCGCACTGAAGGTCGTCACAGGTGATGATGACCTAATGCTGGTAACGGCAGCCGGCATGATGATCCGTACGAGCCTAAAGGAGATCAGGTCCATAGGCCGCAATACTCAGGGGGTCAGGCTAATAAAGCTCAATCCAGGTGACAAACTGGTGGCAGCAGAGACCATTAGCTCTGAACAAGAGGACCAAGAGGATCAGAATGTCCAGCGGCAGACAGCAGAGCTTGACCAGACCGATGAGGAACAGTAGTAATGCCTGCCAAGGATAGAGGGCCTTCAGTCACGCCGGTCTATGTAATCTATGGGAAGGATCAGATCCTTGTGGCCAATTGTTGCAAGGAGCTGATAGAACAGTTACTTGATCCGCAGTTTAGGTCGATAGGTTTACATCAATTTGATGCTGATTCGTCGGCCATCGAGCAGGCCCTTGAGGATCTTTCTACCATCCCGCTGCTTGGGCCAAGGAGGGTGGTAGTTGTCAACAATGCAGATCGGTTGATATCCTCTCAGGATCCGGCATTGCAGGCATACCTTGAGCAGCCTTGTCCTACTGGCGTGCTCATACTGACATGCTCGAGGTGGAATGGCGAGAATCATTTAGAGAAGAGGATACAGGACTGTGGCCATGTAATCTGTGCTGAACCACCAAAACCTTGGCAGATGGCTGCAGAGCTGATCAGGCTTGCAAAGGAGAGATACCACAAGGAGCTCGCTAGTGACGCGGCAGCCTTGTTGATAGAGCTTGTAGGCCAGGATTGGGCCAGATTGTCTGCAGAATTGGATAAACTTGCACTATATGCACACACAAAGCGGACCATCGAGCCAGCAGATATAGAAGGCCTGACTGGTCAATCCAGATACTGCACCATATTCGACGTCATTAACAAGGCCACTGCAGGCAAAATAGGTCAAGCACTCCAGCAGTTAAGGTCCGTACTGGAACAAGATGGACCTTACGGATTGATAGGTGCGATCGCCTTTCATCTAAGAGGTCTACTTCAAGCAAGGACCCTATTGGATAGCGGTCTAAGTGCACAGACCGTCATGAACCAACTGCGGATACACCCTCGTAATAGGGATGCATTTATTGCCCTTACCAAGAGGCTAACTGTACAGCAGATCGGCCATATGCTGAGCAGCTTGGCCAAGATCGACTATGCAATAAAGACAGGCCAAGGCCGGCCAGATGTTGCGATCGAAAGGATGGTACTTGCACTGGCAGGTACCTGTGATGTGATCATGTAAGGATATACCATGTACAAGGCCATTGTATCCTTGTCTATCCTTTCACTCAATCTTGTCTTGACCGCAGGCCAGGTACAGCTATTGGCGCCTGCAGGCAAGGTTGAATTCGTATTGGCTACGTCACCTGATGGATTGCGATTCTCCATAAGTTTCAATGACAAACCTGTCATAGAACCATCGCCTTTGATCTTCGTTGTAGATGATCTGGACCTTACCAGCCAGGCTGCGATCGGAGCGGTCGAGTACTACAGGCTCGACGAAACCTATCCCTATCGAGGGGTGCATTCCCTGGCACATAACAGATGTAATGGTACAAAGATAGATCTGGTTTCCAAGGCAGGCAGGTCCACCCTTGAGGTGAGGGCATTTGATGATGGGGTGGCCTTCAGGCACATATTCACTGGTCCCTCTGGTCCACTGGCCCCTGATGAGCAGACACGGTTTATACTGCCTGCAGGCAGTATTGCCTGGTACCATGACCTTCGCGGGCATTATGAGGGCCAGTATGATCATAACGAGATATCCATGATCAAGGCAGGTCAGTGGCTCGCCCCGCCAGTTACGATCCAACTGCCCAACGGTGCCGGGTATGCAGCCATTACGGAGGCAGCCCTGATAGGCTACAGTGGCATGGCCTTACAGGCAGATGGCAAGGACGGATTGGCATTGGCCTTGGCGCACAGGCATCCGATATCGTATCCATATCAGCTTCGCTATACGCAACAGGACATAGATTCGGTCACAAGGCCGGCCAGGATCTCTGGCACCATCACTACGCCCTGGCGAGTAGTAATTGTAGGGATCGATCTCAATACCCTTGTCAACAGCGACATCATCCCAAACCTCTGCCCAGGGCCAGATCCAGATCTATTCCCAAAGGGGATCAATACGGACTGGATAAGACCTGGAAGGGCCGTGTGGCGATACCTCGATGGCGGCCAGGCAACCTTGGAAGGGGCAAAGGAGTTCTGCAGGCTTGCTGGTCAATTAGGCTTTGAATACAACGTGATCGAGGGCTATTGGTCTAGGTGGACCGATGAACAGATTAGGGACCTCGTGGAGTATGCAAAGGCATATAAAGTAGGGCTTTGGTTCTGGGTACATTCCCGCCAATTGCGCGACCCCGATAACAGGAGGGCATTCTTTGCAAGGCTCAAGGGCCTTGGCATCAAAGGGGCAAAGATAGACTTCTTTGATCATGAACACAAGGACGTGATAGACCTCTATCAGGCCCTCTTAGAGGAGGCGGCCAGGAACCAGATCCTGGTGAACTTCCATGGTGCAAACAAGCCTACTGGCCAGCCAAGGACCTGGCCAAATGAACTGGTCAGGGAGGCAGTCCGTGGGATGGAGTCACGAAGCCTGCAAGATAGGGCAACACACGATGTGGTCTTGCCGTTCACCAGGTACCTGGCAGGTCACGCCGATTACACACCTGTACATCTTGGAGACCGCAGGGCCAATACTACATGGGCCCATCAGATCGCTACTGCCATAGTGTTCACTTCGCCACTGTTGACATACGCAGCCCATCCACAAGCCCTATTGGATAATCCTGCTGTGGAGATCATCAAGGCCATCCCTGCCACGTGGGATCAGACGATCGTGTTGCCGGTATCGCAGATAGGGCAAGCGGCAGCATTTGCCCGCAGAAAGGGCGATGTATGGTTCCTTGGCATACTCAATTGCCCAACAGCCCGCTCGATCACCATTGACCTTGGATTCCTTGCAGATGGTCAGTACAAGGCCACAATAGCTGGCGATAGGCCAGGTGAACCTGCGGCATTAGAAATGGACAGTGCTGTTGTAGATAGGTCCAAGACCCTTCAAATAGGGCTCCAGGCTGGTGGCGGATATGTGGCTATGTTCAGCAGATAGTGGTAAGCAGAGATGAAGAGCTACAGAAAGGAACTTTGGTTCAAGACGCCATCCAGGCGCCAGTTCATAAACATCACCGGGCAGGTCCAACAGTGTCTGTATGAAAGCGGCATCAAGGAGGGGCTACTGCTCTGCAATGCAATGCATATCACTGCCAGTGTCTTCATAAACGACGATGAGCCAGGCCTTCATCAGGACTTTGAGGCCTGGCTAGAGAGGCTGGCCCCAGAGCTGCCGCACGATCAATACCATCACAACGTCGGCGAGGACAACGCAGATGCCCATCTGAAAAGGACGATCATGGGAAGGGAGGTGGTAGTGGCTGTTACGAACGGGCAACTGGATCTTGGCCCCTGGGAGCAGATATTCTACGGTGAGTTCGACGGCAAGAGGGAAAAACGCGTCCTTGTCAAGATCATCGGCCAGTGATCATCTGCTTGCTGACATCGTCTTCCTTTGGCAGGTGGTGGCCATATCACTGTCCGGTGTACTTGCACCAGGACCGCTCAGTGCGGCCACAGTTGCCTTGGGGCTGGGGTCGGGCCATGCCGGCCTTTGGTTGGCAGTGGGCCATGGGGCGGTGGAATGGCCCCTTATGGCGCTCTTGGCAGCAGGCCTAATCAGGTTCCTCAGGGGCGATCTTGCCCATACGGTCCTGTGCCTGGCAGGTGGGCTGGTATTGGCCTGGATGGGCATCGGACTGGTTAGTAGTGTCAACGCCTTGAGAACAAACAACCTGTTTAACGCAAGGTATGGCCCGTTTGCAACAGGGCTGATACTGACTGCAGCCAACCCATACTTCCTGCTTTGGTGGGCAACCATAGGACTAAAGCTCTCTAGCGATGCATGGCAAAGGGGGCCTTTGGTCTTTATGGCCTTTGCAGTAGTACATTGGCTCTGTGATGCTGCCTGGCTGACCGCCCTGGCTTGGGCAAGCTTCAAAGGCGGCAGCCTGATAGGTCAAGGGCCA
This sequence comes from Sedimentisphaerales bacterium, assembly GCA_029907605.1. Lineage (GTDB taxonomy): Bacteria > Planctomycetota > Phycisphaerae > Sedimentisphaerales > Anaerobacaceae > DTPU01. The sequence goes on along the minus strand of JARYLO010000049.1, from coordinate 6,852 downwards.
CACAGGTATATCCTCTTGATTGCGGGTGCTATCATGCTGGTCTTTGCAGTCAGATTCCTTATAGATGGATTTAGGACCTTAAAGATGGCTAATAGTCCAATAGATCGCCAGGAGTAGGTCAATGCAGGATAGGTCCATACTAGAGATTACCATAAAGGGCGTGATCATTGGGATATGTCTTTCTGTCGTCTTGGCAGCGGCAAATGCCTACCTGGGGCTTTTTGCAGGCATGACCGTCTCTGCCAGCATACCTGCTGCAGTCATCTCCATGGGGCTGCTGCGTTTCTTCAGGCAGAACAGTATCCTGGAGAACAATATCGTCCAGACCGCGGCAAGTGCAGGAGAGGCCCTAGCAGCAGGTTGTATCTTCACCCTCCCTGCCCTTGTCATAATGGGTAGCTGGAAAGGGTTTGATTATGTCCCGGTCACGATCATAGCCATATGCGGCGGGATGTTGGGAGTACTATTCACTATCCCCTTGAGGAGAAGCCTGATCATCGAATCTCCCATGCAATTCCCAGAAGGCATAGCAGCAGCAAAGGTGCTAGATGCAGGCCAGGGCAAGGGACGTGGTTTGATGCAGATCCTGACCAGCAGCCTGGTAGGAGGCCTTTTCAAGGTGGCATCTGAACTAGTTGGCATCTGGCCAAGCGAACTGAGCTTTACTGCAAGCCTTGGCAGGGCCGTGACCTCATTGGGATTTGCATTGAGCCCTGCACTTGTGGCAGTGGGCCTGATAGTGGGTTTTAATATAAGTCTGCTCATGCTGGCAGGTGGATTGGGTAATTGGCTATTGGCGATCCCCATAAGCTCATATCTTCAGGCTAGACCCGAAGATACTAGTGCGGCCGAATGGGCTGCAATGATCTGGGCAAGACAGACACGCTACATAGGCGTAGGCGCAATGCTGGTAGGGGGGCTCTGGACCATCCTAAAGATGAGATCCACCATCCTGCGTGGCATAAGATCTGGACTTGAGGCATATAGGCATGGATCATCAAGGCCCATACAAAGGACCGACATGGACATCCCCATGGCCTGGCTCCTGATCATGATAGGTGCCTCGGTCGTGCCATTGTTCGCCATGTATAGGTGGTTCTTGGGCAGTACCTATTTGGCTGGGGCTGTGGCCATCGTGACCATCCTGGCCGGTTTTGCCTTCTCTGCTGTTGCAGGCTATATGGCAGGCCTGGTGGGCTCCAGCAACAATCCCATCTCTGGTGTGACCATAACCACCATCGTATTCTGTTCTTTATTCTTGATGGGCATATTGGGCAGAAACAGCCAGATAGGACCTTCGGCAGCCATCCTCATCGGGGCCACTGTTTGCTGTGCAGCGGCCATTGCAGGGGACAATTTGCAAGACCTAAAGACAGGCTACCTTGTAGGTGCAACACCGTGGCGGCAACAGCTGATGCAGATGGTAGGCACCGCAGCAGGTGCACTCGTCATAGCACCGGTCCTGGTCTTGCTACATAAGGCCTATGGATTTGCAGGCCAACCCACACCAGCGCCTAGGCCACTGCCTGCACCACAGGCAAATGTCATGGCATCCGTTGCAAGCGGGATATTTGAAGGGCGACTACCATGGGGATTTGTGTGGATCGGCATGTTGGTGGCGGTGGCCTTGATCATCGTAGACGCCATCCTAGAGGCCAAGCATAGCCCGTTTAGGACACCTGTCCTGGCCGTGGCGATAGGGATCTATCTACCGCTAACCCTCTCGGTTGCGGTGTTTTTGGGAGGCCTGATCGGCCTATTAGTAGGCAGGGCCAAGGCCAAGGGTTCCAGGATAGTCCTTCTTGCATCAGGGCTGATCACTGGAGAGGCCATCATGGGGATCGTTATCGCTATACCGATGGTGTTGCTCAAGGCCAAGGGCCTTGGCCTCCCACTAATCCAACTGTGGCAGCAATTATCCCCAAGATCGGTACCGGGGCTACTGACATGGATAGAATCGCATGGGGCTTGGCTCGGACTACTGGCCCTAACAGGCCTGTGTGTGTGGGCCTTTAGGCAGGCCTGTCAGACCTCTGATCAGGACTAGATCGTACAGCTTGCGTGTCTGTGACTGTGGCACTCGATATTCACTGCCACAGGCAAGGATGCGATATGACAGGGACCGGCCTCCACCAAGACGGCCAATGCAGTAGTGTCACCGCCCATCCCCTGCGGTCCAAGACCTGTATCATTGATCAACGTCAATAACTGCTGTTCTAGATCCGCATATCTTGGATCGCTATTCGGCTGGTCCAATGGCCTCAACAAGGCCTTCTTTGCCATCAGACAGCATTGCTCCATATCCCCTCCGATGCCCACCCCTACTATCAATGGAGGGCAGGCATCTGCGCCTGCAGCCGATGCAGCAGATACTATCCATTCCACTATCTGACTTGTCTGCACGGTTGGGTTAAAGACCTTGAACTGGCTCTTGTTCTCACAGCCAGTACCCTTTGCCATCAAGGAGATCTTGACCTTATCGCCGGGCATAACAGTCAGATGAATAATTGCAGGCGTATTGGTACCGGTATTCCGCCTATCATAGAGTGGGTCTGCAACCACACTTTTTCGAAGAAGTCCCCTCTGATAACCTAGTCTGACCCCATCTTGGATCGCATCCAAGATGGTCGACCCAGGCCTATCTGCAGGGGCTGATACTAACACCTCGGTGCCCATATCAACAAAGACGACAGCCAGCCCTGTATCCTGGCACAGCGGCACCATCTGACTGGAGGCAATACGGGCATTCTCCAGCAATATGGCCAGTATCTCCAGTGCCCGTGGATTGGACTCTCGCCTCAGGGCCGCCTCTAGTGCAGCCAGGACATCTGGACGCAACCTGTGTGCAGCCTCGATACACAAGCGTTCCACGGCCTCAACTATGCAATTGTACGAGACTGCCCTGGCCATCTATGACCTAGCTGCTATCTGAGCGGTATGTCAAAGGATCTATATGCGGTATTGCCTAGATCATCGGCCAACCTGATGGCAAGGATATGTTCGCCCTCTGCCAGGCCATTGATCTGGAATGTAAAACGTTCCTCAGCGGTATCGTAGACCCCATCATCAGGTATGGCTACCATCCAATCGGTGTTGCTATCAACGGTGTACTCCACCTGGCCGATAACGCTGAGATTGTCGGCAACGATCAAGACAACCTTGGCAGCAGGGCCATTCCTCTCTATCAGGTGGCCTTCTACCACAGGTGGTGTATTGTCTACAACTACTGGATCGCTGATCCTGCTGCCGGTCAAGGCCGTACCAGGCGAGTTTGACCTTATGTCGCTTGCTACAACACGTATCTCATATCTGCCATCCTCTACAGTACGGCCGTCCCACTCATAGGTATCTTCATCGTGATTGTCCTTCAGCAGGATCCACTGACCCCTGCCGAGCCTCCGCAGGTAGATGCTGTAGGTCAACTTGTCATCGTTTGCATCCCTTGCCTTGTAAGCGATCTTGTAAAGCCCCTGTTTGGACGGTGGATTGTTCAGGCGGCTCACATCCACAGACTCAACCACAGGGGCAAGGTTTGGGACCGTGCTGGCAACGCTGATCTGGCGGATAACAGGGGTTGCCTTCCTGCCACCTGACCTCAGGATCAGTCTGAACTGGCAAAAACGGGCCACAGGACATGTCAACTGCACTGGCCCATTGATCTCCACAGGCTCTGTCCAGGCAGAGAAGCTTGGGTCATTTACATCCTCGACATTGCCGCTGCGACAGGACATCAGTACCTGGCAATCTAAAGGGATCTCTGCCTCGATCTGGATCTTTCCCCATTGGGCAGGCTGCTCAGCATCCAACAGCTCGGATGTATATACTCCCTCTGATGCATATGAATGGTCCAATCTGACGAGCCTAGCTGGGTTTGCAGTACCAAGGTATACATCCTGGCCGCATACGGCCACAGCGGTAATCTGAGTAGCGTTCTGGTCCTGATAGAATACGTAGACCTGTTCTTCCCTTGGATCCACACTGACCAACTGGGCCTCATTGCCTGTGCCTACCAACAGCATCTGCCCATCGGCCGCCATGCAAAAGAAGAGCTCCCTTCGAGATGATATCTCGTGTACATAGCCGGCTGGATCTATCCGATACAGATAGCTAGCCGATTCTGGCCGCTCGCCACGCCTGGAAGGTGGCTGACGCGTCTGCTGTGCCTCCTGGCCTGACTGCCTCCTGGTATTGGCCACCTGTAGGGTCTTGCCATCCATCTGCTGCCCCTCCGGTCCGCCTGGCCCGCGACTGGTCTCAGGCCTACCCGCCATTGCCTGGGCCGGCTGGGGAGGGCCAGGCCTCTCAGATGGGACGACCCTTGCAGACGTTGCTATCGCGTAAAGCTGCTTGCCTACCAATCCCGTACCATCCATCAAGACTAGCCCAGTTACCTCCGGCTGGGGACAATCGTACAACACGGTTGCCCTCTTTGCCCCTGGCTCGATCTTGTAGATCAGGCCACGGCCATCCGTGCCTGCATAGATAGTGCCATCACCTGCCACTGCCAGTGATAATATGTTCTTGTCGGGCAGGTCATGGACCAGGTAGGGCCTATTGGCAGATGGGTCCAATCGATATAGCCTGCCCTCAGGCCCTGTCCCGATCAAGATCGCACCGCCCTGATCCACGGCCAGTGCAAAGATGTATAGATCATCCTTGAAGGTACAGAGGGTCTCTACACCGCCTGACCCGAATCTGATCAACCTGCACTGCTGCCCGCTGATGCCAGCTATGGGCCTGCCTGCAAGGTCCACTGCCATTGCGAAGACGTGTTCATTGCGTACCGTATTGGGATCTGTAGGCCGGCCATCAGTCTGCTCAGGATAGACCATCGTGAGCCTACCTGAGGCATACCTGTAGATAAAGCCATTTGGGCTTGTGCCAAGATAGATCACGCCACCACAGTCCACAATGGCATTTATGGACCAGACCCCATCCAACTGCCCTGCCAATACCTGGGCCTGGTGGCCAAGACTGATGGTCCCTCGCGAACCCACCAGGACGTTGTTTACCTCGCCTTTGGCAAGGTCTTGCCCACTTGCCAAACGGTACGTCTTGCTGGTTATGGCAAGGCAGTACTGACAGAAAAACCCAAGGGTAATGCACAGGTAAAATAGAGATCCTGAACGACCTGCAGGACGACATTCTGGAGCATGTCTGGATCTAGGCATTGAAACCCCTATTCATTCAGACTCAGGCCCTTCGACTATGATCTTGATGGTCTCTTTATCCTCAGTGATGGTATCCGTATCCACCGACGACTCCACCCAAGCCCGCATCGGCTCTACTGGGATGGTCCTGGTGGCTGCATCCAAGATTAGGGCCTTGGTGGCAGGAAGATCCGGCAATTCATGCCTTTCTATAGCGATCCCACCCTGCTGCAGCTCTAGGATGCAGTAGAGCCGATCGCGTCTGATATTCAACAGATAATCGATCGCCTTGATCAGGTCAGTACTGTCGGTGACCACGAAGCGATGTGGTGCAACCCTCCTCAGATACGCCAGATACTCGTATGAGCCGCATACCGAGAGGTTATACTGGCCGGGCTGGGTCTGTTTTGGCACCTGCAAGGTGAATCTGTACTGTCGTTTGACAGAAGGATAGGACTCCAATACCACCTTCACCTGTAACTGCTGACCTGGCCTGACCCGCCTGTCAGCAACCTCCACGGAGTATATGCTGGCCAGCCTGTTGCGGTTGCTGATATCCACACTGAACTCCATCCGATCGATCTGAATCGGTCTGAATGGATTGTCCATAAGCAGTGAAACAGCACCCGTACACTCCGAGAGCAGCTCAGCGACCGAGTTGCCGGAGGATACATTGGCAAACCTCAAGGCTGCGCCACCCTCAAGCAGGACAAGGCCCTTGTAACTTATACTGTGGTCTGGGGGCAGGTCGCCAAAGTACTGAGTCGTGCCGTTGAGCACGGACCTGACCAATTGCGGCGTTAATGCCTTATGACTGGCGAGCCTACACCTAAAGGTCCGCGATTGGGATTGATGGAAGTGATGTATCTGGACCTCCATGGGGATGGTCTTTGCAGTGGCACCGATCTGGCCCAGCACACCCCTGGCATCGTCCACGGTCAATGCCCCAACCACCTCTATAGGGCTGCCGATCTTGAAGGATTGGGAAAGGTTAGACACCACCGTGTGGATCCTGGCCGTGGCCATAGGCAGCTCCACAGGCCCATAACCCAAAAGGCTGTGTCCGAATGCATAGACCTTATCTTCATCAACCGCAGTGACAGTGCCCAGGACTGCCACCCGCACATCGCCATCGACCAAAGGTATCATCATGGCGGCACCCGGTGCCAACTGGACATGGCTACCGGCCAGGTCATTGGAAGATGAGCCAACTGCAGTGACAGCCAGGTCCATTCCTGCATTACTGAATAGACCAGCCAGATGCTCTACCGCCCCCACTGGCATACCCCAGACAAGTAGTGAAGATGGTACCGGTCTGGCTGGGCCGGCTATCGGCCTCTGCAAGATCCCAGTTGCTGGTAAGCGGGCAAGGTCGATTGGCTTGGAGAAGTCCCAACTACAGACAGGGCTGGCCTTGTCCTTGTCTACAGTCCCGTCCCTGCCAACCTCCAGCATCTGTCGGATGGGGGTGACACCGTAGAGAGGGTCCTTGCTCAGGTTCCAGCCAAAGGCCAAGGCACCTGCGAGCCTGCCCTGTATGTACACAGGCGAACCACTGCAGCCTGCAACAGGGCCTGTCTTGACCAGCCGCTCATCGATGCCCATCACCAGTATGGCATCACGGCCTGGCTCGAAGTTAGGCACTATGCTTATGACCTTGACACCAAACCGCTCAGGCTCGACCCCCTCATAGCAGGTCAGA
>JARYLO010000048.1 GCA_029907605.1 Sedimentisphaerales bacterium | reverse complement strand
AACCATCGGTGGACTATCTATTCAGGTCCGTCGCCCAGGTCTATGGGGGGCAGGTGACGGCCGTGGTCATGACCGGCATGGGCTGCGATGGAAAGGCAGGACTTAGGATCCTAAAGCAGAAAGGGGCATTCTCCATAGCCCAGGACCGCCAAACCTGCGTGGTTTATGGTATGCCAAAGGAGGTCATAGAGGCAGGCCTTGCTGACCGCGTTGCTCCCCTCGATCAGATACCAGAATTGATCGTCAGGAGTGTCAGAAACCCAAGGCTGGCAGACATATGACCGATCTGAGACCAGGGGAATTCGCAATCTGGGCCAGTTACATACAAAGGTTGTGCGGCATCAAGCTCGACCCGACCAAGGAATACCTATTGCAGACAAGGCTCGCGCCACTGGTCAGGCAGGCGGGCTGCAACGACCTCAATGAGCTCTATCACAAGACCGTCACAGACCCTACCGGTCAGTTGGCCAAACAGGTAGTAGAGGCAATGACCACAAAGGAGACCTATTGGTTCAGGGATGGTGGCCCATTTGAGGTACTCGGCCAGGTAATACTGCCGGAACTGGTCAAGGCGAGGGCCGGCCAAGGGACCATAAGGATCTGGAGTGCAGCCTGTTCCACCGGTCAAGAGGTCTACTCCATCGCCATGGTGGCCAAACAGACCATGCAGTGCCACCCAGGCATCGAGATCAGGATCCTCGGTACCGACATATCCGACCAGGCCATAGCGACCGCAAGCTATGGCAGATACACAGACTTTGAGGTGGGCCGTGGCCTACCAAAGGAGATGCTCAACATCTACTTCAATAGGGATGGTGCCGGCTGGCGGATAAGAGACGCACTCCGCGCGATGGTCTATTTTCGCAAGCAGAATCTGCTCGAGCCATTCCTCGGTTTGGGCAGGTTCGACATAGTCTTCTGCAGAAACGTCGCCATATACTTCAGCCCAGAAGACCGCCGCTCCCTATTCAATAGGATCGCAGATGTACTCAATAGGCCAGGCTACCTGATCATAGGAGGTTCAGAGTATCTAACCGGTATTTGCGACCGCTTTGAGCCCAGGAGGCTCGGCAGGGGCGTATACTACGTCCTTGCCAGCCCCCTGGCAGCCTCAACGACGATCGAGCACCAACCACAAACCTGCGTCAATGCCTGCACGTGATCAGACCGGATAAACAGGCAACTGCTCCCTTAGCAATGGTGCAATGGCCTTGCCCTGCGATCTGACCTGGCGGGCCACCTGCCTAAACAGCGACTGCAGCTGGTCGAAGTCCATAGCCATCAGACTGGAAAGATCCTTTTGTTGCTTGTCATTGTTGGCAATGAACTTGGCCATAGCCTCACTGGCGATCTGCCTGATCAGCTGCCATAGCTCCTTGCCTTGTGCAGCAGCCACTGCCCTTCCCATGGCTATGGACATGGATAGGATCGCATTCATACCCAATGCGCCCTTGCGCTGCATGACGGCGATCTTCTCCTCCTTGGAGGCATTTGGACTGACAAAGCCCAGCTTCACTGCATGCTCAAACTCTAGTTTGAGCAGCTCCCTGTCTATCTCCAGCAACCCGCCTATATCTGCCAGCCTTTTTCCTACAAACGCCTTTGCCAGGATCGTCTCAATATGTTCTACCGCGTCCAAACAACCCATCCCATCGTACCTGCGGACCTTCCTCCACAGGGCCATCAACTCTGGGTCGTTCTTCTGGCTGATCTGCTCGTACTTAATGTCCTTCCTGAACCGGAACGTCTTGTCAGGCTGCTGGACAAACAGGTCTGGATACTTCTGAGTCAATGGCCCAGGCATGATGATTCGGTCTACATAATGGATCGCCTCGTCCATGCCTGCCGATGTGCCAAGTGGTGTGGAGCCCTTGAACCTGATGATGCCGCTACGTCCAAGCAACACTGTGGCGGCAGCACTGGGGATACCAGCGTTGGTGGCCTCCTCATTGCCTATCACCGCCTCTATGGCAAGCATCCTCATCAATAGACTTGTCAGGTCTATGTCAGCGGCATCCTTCCTAATGGCCACATCCTTCTGGCCGGTCAGTAGCGCAGCTATCTCCTGCAAGGTCTTCTCAACAGTCTTGCGCTCCTGGTCGGTCATGGGCCTGTTGGCCCTCTCTGCCAGGGCCAGTATCTCCACTACGCGGCCATACTTTTGCAACCTCTCTGTGTTGGCACCACCGCCACATTTGAGGCCAAGGGCATTCATTGCAGTCCCAAGTTCGGCCTCGAATGGATCGTTTGGAGACTTGGACCTATGAGAGACGACCAGCTCACAATCGTAGCCAAGGCTGGTCAGCATGGCCAAGACCGTCTCGGAAAGCGTACCTATCTGGTTTGCCTTGATCAGGGTGGCATTGATCTCACCGTTGCGGGCACAACTCTCTATGTTGGTGTCCTTTGTGGTGACAAGATCATCGCCGATGATGAATACCTTGTCACCAAGCCCCTCACGTCCGGTCGAGGGATCGCCCGACATCAACAGCCGCCATCCATTGTGGTCCATCTCGCCGAACCCATCCTCTATGGACAGGATCGGTACACCCTCCCTCATGGCCTGCTTGTAGAGCTCAAGGATCTCATCCCGGCTCATGTCCACCTTGCTCTTGTCCCGCCAGAAACGATACATGCCTACTGAGTCCTTCTGGCCGGTCTCCTCCCTGTAGGCATTCTCCAGCTCAGATGCAGCAGGATCAAGGGCTATGGCAACGTCCTTGCCAGGCACATACTCGCAATCCAGGATCGCCTGCTTCATCATCCTCCAGAGCCTCTGTTCTGGCACCCTATCTTGTGGTTCCTTGTCTATGTACGGGGCAATGCCACCTTCCAGGCCAACCCCCATGACCTTTGCACCAGGGGCGGACTCTATGATCTCTTTGAGCCTTGTCTGGAGCCTTACGGTCATCTCCTGTGCCTCTTCATAGCTCTTTCCAGAAAGCGGCATGAACATGCTCTCCTGCATGGAGATATTGCTTTCTGGGTACTCCTTCTCCGTGTGCCTGCCGCCCATAGCGCAGTTTCTGAACTGCCAAGGTGCCTTCACCTTGGAACCATTGGGTAGCTTGACCTCCAGCATCCTAGTAGTCAGCAGCCTCTTCTTGACCTCTGCTACCTGGTCATACCAACTCTTGCCCTTCTCTACCATGGCAGCGGCCCTTGCTGCCTGCTCTGCAGCCCTTGCCTCCCTGAGCCTGAACTCGCGGACCTTACCCCTATCTGCCTCGAACCTATCCAGCAATGCCACACAGCCTGGGGCAAGGAAGAAGCGGCCTATGTATATCAGCATGTCACTGCCGGTACTAAGGCCAAGCCAGATGAAGATGATGGCCAGGGGTAGGAAGATGATAGCCAGCCATTGGCTCCAGATCGGAGCTGCAGCGGCAACCGCCAGGTTGTACGGCGCATCTGGGGCATAGTTGCCCTCATCCTTCTTGACCCCATAGAACTTGCCATACGGTATGAGCAAGAACATCTGTACATACCAGGCAATCCTTGCACCAAGCCCTGCCTTGGCCATCTGGTCCGCCTTCTCTTGAGAGGCCTTGTTCAAGGCAGTGAGCTTGGCAGCAGTGAGGAAGTGCCCCATCTCGTGTATGGATATGGCTATATGCCAAGATAGATAAAGGATCACCAGGGAGATCAATGTCTCCCAGCTTGCAAATACGAACTCCAGCACTGCGAACTTGGGCCTTACTGCCTCTGGAATGGATGTGAAGACCTTATCCAGCCACAGGAAGTGCTCACCCTTTGCGGTCTCTGAAGGGATGTTCAGTATCGAAGAGATGAACGCCGCGTGGAATGAGACCAGCTTGTGGTTTGCGATCACCCAACCACGTTCGAGGTAGCCAGCTGCACCCCATGGTATCAGCCTTTCATGAAGCCTGGTGTACCAAGATGCATTCTTCGAAGTACGATTCATCTTCAATAGCTCCTTCAAAAAGACCTGTGCAGCCCCAGGCCGCACTATCTTCGCGTCACCCCACCAAAAACTGCCAAAGTTTGCCGTTTGGTCCGGCGGTTGTCAATAGTGAATTATCGTCGCACCCTGCTTCCTACACGCAGGGCAGTAAAGACCAAGAAGGCAGCTACTGCCAATAGAAGCAAGGCCATGCTCAATATCAAGAGGCTACGGGCATGCCAGGCCTTGATGGCAAGTAAGACCAGGGCGGTCAGGGTAACACAGAACATGAATACCATTGGGATCTTGATGAAGGCCGTCTTGACACCTAGCCCCGACAACCAGATCGTCACTGCCAACAAGGTAAGGCTTGCCAGTAGCTGATTTGCAGATCCAAACAACTGCCATAATGTCTGCACGGTCCCTGAGTAGGCCAGGAAGGCCGCTGCCCCCACAGTAAAGACCGTGGCGATGTACCTATTCCTGGCCAATACACTGGACCTGCCAGGCCTGTCGAAGAACTCCTGGAACATGAACCTGCCAAGCCTTGTGGCCGTGTCCAGACTGGTGAGGGCAAATGCCGATATGGCAAGGGCAGCGAACGTGACCCCCATCCTCAAGGGTAGACCCAGGCTGTTCAGGACCGATCCAAGCCCATTGGCAAAGACCGTGATCGCACCGCCACCGCCCTTCGACATAAACACCATGTACTGCTCTCCGCTTATCATGGCAGCAGTGATCAAGGCCACCACTGCCAATAGCCCTTCTATCAGCATACTGCCATATGCCACAGGCCTGGCATGGGTCTCCTTGTCCAGTTGCTTGGCAGTCGTACCTGCAGAGACCAATGAATGGAAGCCGGATATCGCACCACACGCAACGGTGACAAAGAGCATGGGAAACAAGGTCCCAAGGCCCTCGATCCGAAATGCACCAACAGCGGGCGAATGGATCCTGGGGCTGGCCACAAATACACCGATCAACCCAAGGACAATCACGGCATACAGCAAGAACGAACACAGGTAGTCCCTCGGTTGCAGCAGGATCCAGACAGGTGTTACCGACGCAACAAGACAATAGACTAGCAGGATTATCACCCACTTATCTGCAGCGCCATATGTAACCGCCAGCCGCCATCCAGACAGAGAGATGGCCCAAGGCGTCTCTGAGATGGATAACGGCCAGTATAGACCGATTATGATCGATCCTATAACCAGACAGACCCCTACGATCGTTCCAATCCCAAGGGGCATCCTCAAGATATAGACTCCCACGCCAAACAGGACGGCTGCCCCCATGAACAGCGTCGATGCAGTGGCTGTAGAGGGCTCCTTTACAAAGGATGCTGCCACAGACCTGCTGAATACCGCCATTACCAAGACCACCAGCGACCATGCAAAGATCAAGAAAAGCCTCTTACCAACCAGGCCAAGATTGGCCTCTATGACCTCCCCCATGGTCCTGCCTCCATGGCGGATCGATGCAACAAGTGCGGAAAAGTCGTGTACCCCTCCCAAGAAGATACTCCCTACAACGACCCACAACAGGACTGGTAGCCAACCGAATGCTGCAGCAGTCACGGGGCCTATGATCGGTGCGGCCCCGGCTATAGATGCAAAGTGATGCCCAAGCAGTACCGGCGTCTTGGCAGGCACATAATCTACACCGTCTCTCTTGGTATGGGCAGGTGTCTTGTTATTGGCGTCTATCTTGTACTTAAGCTCAAGGCGCCTACCATAAACCAAATATGCAGCCACAAATGCTGCCATCGAGATCAATAGCAGTATAGATGCAGGCATGCAGATCGCCCTTAAAGCCTACCGCATAGTAGCACGCCGTTGGACTCTAACAATGTAGATACCAACTGTCAACTACCGGCGCCAACAAAGCGTCTAGCCAACCGATCAAGTTTCTGTCTAGACCACTGAATTCTCGATACCATGTTGCCCTTTTAGCAAGGCCCAGCTGGGCCTTCCAGCATCGCGTCCAGATGGGACTGGCCTATCCGCTTCCACCTTCCCCAATGAAAGGCACAGACCATCAGGCACCCTTGCACTACGCTTGAGGCTGCAATGCCAATCAGGATCCCTGCGAGCCCCCAGACGACCGACAGGCGCCACGCAAGTGGAACCCTTATGCCAAGCATAGAGATGGCGGTGATCACCATCGGGGCAAGTGTGTCCCCGGCCCCTGCCATCGCCCTGCCAAGGACGATGGACAAGGAGATAAACAGAAATGTAGCACAGTACCAGCGAAGGATGGCCACACCTGCAGCAACTACCTGGAGATCGTTATTGAAGAAGGCGATCACTGGCCTTGCAAAGATGACACAGAACACAGACATCCCTACCGCAACCAGGCAGTATATGCCGGCTACTAACCATCCAGCCCGCTCAGCCCTCTGGGGCCTACACGCACCGATGTTCTGACCCACAAGGGTTGCTGCTGCATTTCCAAACCCCATCCCTGGCATCATCATGACCATACCGATCCGCATGGCGATCCCATATGCGGCAAGCACCGATGTACCTAAGGCGGCAACGACCTTCACCAGGGCCACTGCCGATAGATTCAGCACGAACATCTGGCCGGAACTAAATATCCCTATCTTTGTCATCCGCCAGATCACGGCAGACCTTGGGCGAAGATCTCTCAAGGTAAGCCTGAAGTGTGGATGACCATTCACAAAGAATAACCTCGCCAGCAAGACCGCAGAAACGGTCCTTGAAACTACCGTCGCCCATGCAGAGCCGGCTACACCAAGGGCAGGGAGTCCGAACCAACCAAAGATCATGACCGGATCCAGTAGGATGTTTATCAGATTGCCAAGGCCGACGATCCAGAATAGTGTAGTGGCATCCCCAGCCCCACGTAAGGCAGCGCTGAATGTTATGGTCAGCACCATCGGCAATGCACCTATGAGGGTGGCCTGTAGGTAACTAGTGCCCTGGGCCAAAACCGCCTGCTCTGCGCCGAACAGCCTCAGTACGCCTTGACTGAATACGGATAGAATGGCGGCCAATATGGATAACACCACTGCCATACCCAATGCCTGACCTGTTGCCAACTCCGCCCCCTTGCGATCCCCAGCGCCGACGGATTGAGCAACCAGTGCCGTGCAGCCTGTGGTAAGGCCTACCACGACCATGAGCAACGCGCCTATCACCGTCCCGGCAAGTGCAACTGCGGCAAGGGCAGATGGACCGAGCCTGCCTACAAAGGACATGTCCACAAGTGTGAATAGATCGTCAAGGATCGCTGCCCCCACCATCGGCCAGGATAGACGCCAGGCGCTACGGATGAGATTACCATGCGTGATCCATTTATCAGAGGACTTGCGATCTTGCATCGCCCTGATTACCACCCCTTCCTCCTGTGGCTGCACCTTGCCTGTGACGCCCATAGGTGTACTAGCATCATGAATCTACCAACGATCCAGCAGATCTTAATCGCCACCAGAGGAGCGTCAATATCGCACGGCCGAGGGCCTTGGATACTTGCAATAGCTATTGGCCATCGATAGGCTAGGCCAACCGATGACCATCTGGCTTGCCTAGTACCAACGGCCTTTTCGGCCTATCTCCTTCTACCTCTGCGGCCCTGCCTGCCAGCGGCCTTTGGGGTTGTCTGTTGAGAGAACAGGCATGACAAGGCCTCCTGGCAGTTCTTGATTGCATCAGGGGCAAGTCCATAATAGACCCGCTGGCCCTGCCGCTCGCCCCTGACTAGACCGGCCTTCTTAAGGATATCCAGATTCCTGTGAAGACCAGTCCTTGTCTGGCGAACCTCCTTGCAGAGGGCACCACCCCATATAGGGCGCTGCATCAGACGCCAGAGGATCCGCACCCGCTTTGGTGAAGAGAGTGCCTTAAAAACCGCCATCATCTTGTTGATATCTTTCTTATCCATATGGTTATTTATCGGCCAAGTAGGGAAAATTGTCAAGCACAACTGTGAAAAATCCTCTAGTCGGTCTACAGATTACTACTGCCAGCAACACCTTTGAATATCCAACCAGATCGACACAAGCAAAAACAATGAAAAGTCGATCACGCCTGGAAAAGGTACACAGAATCGCCTACAAGTTCTTAGAACAATCAAATCCATCCTAACCAGATCAGTCCTAATCATCTGAAGGATGTGGCAATGGATATCGGAAATGATATGTACCTGATCCGACCCCAATTATGGTCTGCGATGGATCCTGCCTGACGACATTCACACCCTCAGCCTCTGATAAGCCCTTGCCAGACTCGGTAATATCCTTTGGCTCAGCACCAAGCAAGTTGATAGTAGCTGTGGTGTTAGGAGGAATGACAACCTCCAGATGCATCTGGCCCCCATCGATCCTCCAAGCAGACTCGATCCTACCATACATGGATTCCAACGAGGCCTTTGCATATGTTAGACCCCCTCCAGGTCTAGGTCTTATGATTATGTGTTTATAACCAGGCCTTTCAGGATCTAGATCAATCCCAGCTACAGTGCTATAGAGCCAGTGGCCAATCGCGCCATATGCGTAGTGGTTGAATGAATTCATGCCTGGATCCTGGAAAGAACCATCAGGTCTTATTCCATCCCATCGCTCCCAAATAGTAGTTGCCCCGCGGGTCACAGGGTACAACCAAGAAGGATAATCCTTTCGCAGCAACAACATATATGCCAGATCCAGATAGCCATATTCGGTCAGGACCTGGCATATTAGAGGTGTACCGAGAAAACCAGTGGTCAGATGGCCAAACTGCCTGACGTCTGCAGCCAATCTCGAGGCGGCCTGTTGCCTTTGGCCTGGTGGCAAGAGGCCAAAACCCAATGCAAGGCAATATGCGGTCTGTGTATTAGAGGCAACCCTTGCATTTAGGCTGACAAACTCCCGCTGAAAGGCCGATCTGATACCCTCCAATAACTTCGCGTAGTACTTGGCATCCTGATCCTTGCCCAAGATCTTGGCCGTATGCTGCAAGATATCCGTGGACCTAGCAAAATACCCCTGACAGATCAAGTCCTTGTCCGTAGTGGCCCCTGGGTAATCCGATCGATTGGTGGCATATGCAAGCCAATCGCCGAAGGTGTAGTCATTCTTCCAAAGCAGGCTCGGCCCAGCACGCCTGGCCATATAATCCACCCAGGCCTTCATACTCGCATATTGGCTCTCAAGTATACCCTTGTCCCCATAGCAGATATATACGGTCCAGGGCACTATAACGGCAGCATCTGCCCAACCAGCAGCGCCACCCCCTGTTGGCTGGTCCTTACTGAGCACATCTGGGATCACATGCGGCACAGACCCATTCGGCTTTTGGTCTGCGGCTAGGTCTGCAAGCCATTTTGTATAGAATGCTGCAACGTCTGCATTGAAACAAGCAGTCCGCGCAAAGACCTGTGCATCCCCGGTCCAACCAAGCCTTTCGTCCCGCTGAGGACAATCCGTAGGCACCTCTAAGAAGTTCCCCTTCTGTCCCCATTGGATGTTGTGCTGTAGCTGGTTGACCAGTGGGTCTGAGCACTCGAACGCACCTGTGGGCCTAATATCCGAATGGATCACTACCCCAGTTATATCGTTAGCGGAAGGCTGGCCTGGCCAGCCTTCTATCTGTACGTACCTAAACCCATGATATGTAAAGTGAGGCTCAAAGACCTCGCCATTAGGATCTCCGCTTAGCACAAATGTATCGGTCTGTTTTGCACTACGCAGATTCTCTGTGTACACATTGCCTTTCTTGTCCAGGACCTCAAAATGCCGCAGCGTGACCTTGGTGCCAGCAGGTCCTCTGACCCTAATCCGTGTCCAGCCCACCATATTCTGCCCTAGATCTGCGACAAGTTGGCCAGCTGGTGTAGTGAATATCTTGACAGGTCGCAGCTCCTCGATCCTCCTGACAGCTGGGCCTAAGGGTGCAACCAGGTTGGCGATGTAATTGGCCAACCTCACTGGGGTCCAGTCGGCATCGTTATAGTCAGGTTCGCACCAACCCGGCCGGCAAAGCCTGGCGTCATAGACCTCGCCATCATAGATATCGGAGGCCAAGATAGGGCCTGTAGATGCCTTCCAAGTCCGGTCTGTTGACAGACAATCCACTCTACCATCTTGATAAGTGACCTCCAGTTGCGCCAGGAGTCCCAATCTGTCTCCATAGTGGTTACGACCTTTGCCTCCCATCAACCGGCCCCGGAACCACCCATCACCCAGTATCACACCTATGGTATTGCGACCTGGTCTAAGTAGGCCAGTCACGTCATAGGTCTGGTATTGCAGTCGCTTGCGGTAAGAGGTCCAACCAGGCGTAAAAAGGTCCTCGGTCACAGGCTGCCCATTAATATATGCCTGATAAAGACCATGGCTGGTGATGTAGAGACGCGATGTCTTGAGGGATCCTGCCAAGACAAAGTCTCTTCGCAACATCGGGGCAGGATTAGACCTGTCGGTCTGTTCGCTGTACCCAGGCTCGATCCAATTGGCCTTCCAATCACTGGCCGACAACAATCCCATCTCCCACCAGGCCACCTGGCTCCAATCAGAACAGTTGCCCTTATTGTCCCAGACCCTCACCCGCCAATACACCCTCTGCCTGGACACCGGTCCAGGGCCGGCATACGGAACATGGATGGACCGATCGGATTCCACCTTGCCGGTATCCCACAGTAGCCCCTTGTCAGCGGCAAGATCTTCGATGCTGCTGGCTACCTGTATCTGGTAGGCGCTCTGCAAGACATTGCGATCGGAAGACTTGATCTTCCAGCTTAGTCGTGGGCAGGACCGGTCAATGCCTAAGGGATTGACCTTGTATTCGCATCTAAGATCATAGACAGCAATATCGCTACTGGCCAAGCCCGATGTCATTGCTACCAGCAGTATCTTTATCCAACTATGCATGTATCACCTCCTTATCCAACTATGCATGTATCACCTATGCCAAACACGGACAAATATGATTCTATAACGGCATGCCACAGTCAAGCATATTGTCTAGACTGAGGTTATCCCAGACTTGCTCCTTGCTGGGTGCGACAGCTGCTGTAGTATAATGGCTGATACTTATGCACTATCTGGATGAGTCGCACATACTCCTGTTTCTGGCGCAGTTCTTCCTGCTGTTGCTGGGGACCAGGTTTTTCGGTGAGGTATTGAGGCGATTTAGGCAGCCGTCTTTGACAGCGGAGTTACTTGTTGGGATTATGTTGGGCCCTACTGTCCTTGGGCGTTTTTACCCACAACTGCACGCCTTCATATTCCCACTTGATCCTCTCCAGCAGGGTATGCTCGAGACTGTCGCTTGGCTTGGGGTCCTATTCCTTCTGCTGGAGACCGGACTGGAGATAGACTTTTCCATCGCATGGCGAAGGAAAGGTAGTGCATTGGTCATCGCTACCAGTGATATCATCATCCCTTTGGTCATCTCCTTCTTAGCTGTGCTCTTCATTCCAGACCGCTACCTCGTCGATCCTAATCGCAGGCTGATATTTGCCTTGTTTATGGGGACGGCACTTACCATCAGCGCTATGCCCGTAACGGCAAGGGTAATGCAGGATCTGGACTTGCTCAAGACAGATTTGGGCTTCTTGACCATGTCTGCGCTTGCGGTCAATGACGTGATTGGCTGGGTCCTGTTTACCATCATCCTTGGTATTTTTGCAAAGGGCACGACAGATATCGCCTCGCTACTTACTATCTTCGTAGCGACAATAGGGTTCGCAGCACTAGTTTTGAGTGGTGGGCGAAGGCTCTCCACATCTATCTTTGGTGCGATCCACCGGGCTGGGCTGCCAGAACCAGGGACATCCCTGACGATAGTATGCCTTGCCGGGTTGTTGCTGGGCTCTATCACACAGCGATTGGGCATACATGCACTGTTTGGATTCTTCCTTGCCGGTGTGGCCTTAGGTGAGTCCAAAGAGCTATCTGAGCAAACCAGATCTGTCATCTCGCAAATGGTACATGCCATATTTGTACCGCTATTCTTTGCCAATATAGGGCTCAAGCTGGATTTTCTAAGTGGCTTTCGTTGGCCGCTGGTAACGCTCGTTACCGTTGTTGGGATCCTTGGGAGATACGTCGGTGCTTGGGTAGGTACCGCTATATCGAAGGTGCCAAAGGCCGATAGAAACCTCATATCCATCGGCCACACGCCTGGTGGGATGATGGAGATCGTGGTTGCCCTACTGGCATTTGAGGCTGGGCTGATAACCCAACAGATCTTTGTTGCCATCGTGTGTGGTGCGGTCTTCTCATCCATGATCATCGGACCCTGGATGGCAAGTGCGGTTGCGCGCAGGAAACTAGTGCGCCTTATTGACTATGTCAAACCTGATCTAGTGCTGTTGGACCTAAAGGCACAGACAAGGACCGCGGCCATAGAGGAGTTAACTCATCTATCCGCCAAGGTCAAGACAATGGAGGGGTTATCTGAGACCATACTTGCCAGGGAGGAGGAGTTCGGTACGGCCATAGGTGAGAGCGTCGCAATACCTCATTGCCGGTATCCTGGCATTAAGACCCCGGTACTGGTCTTTGGTAGATCTATCAACGGCATAGATTGGGATGCACCAGATGGGGCACCAGTACACCTGATCTTCCTGCTGGCAACCCCGGCTGGTTCGGATGACCTTCATGTGCAGATCATAGGCCAGATAGCCAAGGCTGTCCACAATAGGCAGATTAGATTGGAACTGTTGCAGACCACCAGTGCAAAGGACCTCATAGCCATACTGGACAAGGCCACCAAGGGTCAGCCGCCCAAGCAGACGTCAGACCAAGCCCACAATCGTTTGCAATCGCAACCGGCACAATCGCAGTAGATGCCTGCAATGAGGGCTATGAACCAGCGAGGTCCTGGCTTACAGCCCTTGCGTTAAATCAGGCCTCAAGGTTGGTTAGGTTCCTGCCTACTGGGATCAGAAGGCACCGCAATATCTGGTAGCTGGTTGGGCTCGGTCGTTTGCCCAGCAGGGACAAGGGCCTTTGATGGCTCAGCAACAGCTTCATTGGGCTCCTGAACGTACTTGACAGGCTGTGGCAATGCCTCTAATAGGTCATTGACGTCCTTGGTAATATAATTGGCCTTCCAACTTGGTATCTCGTATATCCAACCAGCATGCCTTGCCGCGAATTTCAGGACCTTCTCCTGTGCCAAGAGCTTGGCCTCCTTCTTCTTCAGCTCCTCCTCGGAGTCCTTCTTTGTGGTATCAATGACGACCTGATTGGTATCTGTATACTCGGCCTGACATGTCACAAAGGTCTTTCCGTCACTCTTTGCGATCTTGAGGGTATAGACGGTGCTATCATCAAGCCGGGCCACATATGTGCGGTTGAAATCTAGGCTGGGATCCGGGCCTCTCTTGACGTCGTCAAACCGCAGACTGTTGATGGCAGTTGCGACCGACCTTGCGTCATACTCCTTAAGTCGTTTGCCTTCAGGCAGGTCTACCATCTCGAAGGTGTCGGTACTCGGGCGTTTCTTAAGCGTATACTGGCCAGAAGGTCCCTTGACCGCCACAGAGACGATCTGGTCGGTCTTAACGGCCAGCAATTCTTGGTTGACGTAGTCCAACGCAGAGTCCCTTATCCAGGGTATGTTGGTCGCGACATACACGTCATTGCTATTAGCCAGCCGCACATAAGAACCTTGCCCCCCTTCTCGGTAGTTGCCAACAACGACACCGGTTATGAGGGCCTCGTTGCCATCGACAACTTTATAAAACCTTACTATGCTCCTGGCCTTTTGCTCTGTTACACCCAGATCCTCATGGTTGGCAGGATTCGATGTGACCAACTCTGTGGTCTGTATATCCATACAATTGGTCAGAAGGCCATTAATGGCCTTGTTGTCCGCAGGATAGCCATCCTTGTTTTCCACAACGAAATCCTTCCCCTGCCTCCTGATGGTCACCATCTTATCGCCAGTACCTATCCTGATGATGGCCACGTCCATCGGCTCAAGACCTTGGACCAGATAGGTCGGCCCATGCACGCTAAAACGCCTGCCCGACCCCTCTGTGGAGACGAGCACCGCCAGGACCACACTAACAGCTGCAACCAAGGCGAGTATCACCAGTTTTCGGCTATCAATCATACTTGACTCCTCACAATCCTTTCCAGTCTCCTATGCGTCACTGGCATGGCTAATATAGTGCCGCTTACGCACAGACCTACGCACACCCAATATGACAGCCACCACCAATATCACCGCAGGGGCTGCAAACATATTGGCCTGCCTGAGCCTGTTGCCGAGCCGCTCAATCCTCTCCCTTCGCTGGAGTTTTATATCATTGAGTTCTCGCTGTGCTGCACGGATCTTTAGCTCTATCTCCCTTCGCTTTTGCAGTATGGTACTGCCTACCACCTGTTGCTCGTCCGCGTCCTGAGCAGTACTGACCAGCTTCTGCAATTCCTCGTTGTAACCTGCAATCTGGGCATTGAGTGCAGCCACCTTGCTGGCCGTATCCATCTCCGCCTGCTCCTCAATCCTGTCCACAACGGTAAATGGCCTCCGGAAGTTGCCCCTCGATCTGATGGTGATCAGTTCATCGGAACCAGACAGGTAATCGAGGGCATTCATCAATAGTGCGCTATTGTCACCTACCACAATATTGCCAAAGAAGGCCGCCTGGTAGGCCAACTGGTTACTTATGAAGTCCACATCGCTGAACACCACAACTGCACAATCCGTCGTGGCCTCGGTAAGACCTGTGATCTTCTTGCTGACCTTCTTGGTAGAATTGGGGTCATTGGGATCCGCCTGATCCACCTCTATAGTGATCCCTTCTGGGAAAGCGCTTGCAAACTTGCCAGTAACCAGATAACCCATCACCACAGGCTTAGAGCCCTTGCTAAACCTTCGCATCAGAGATTCTGGATCAGGAAAGGCCAGCTCGTAAGGACTGGACACCTGCCAGGTATTGCCATTTTCGGTGGTCATCACAAGTGGTATCCGCGTTATCTGCCTTTCCTTCCCTGTGCTGTTAGGATCTGCAGTAGAAGCAGGTTGGTTGACCTCTACGAGGGCCCCAGCAAAGGCCACCCTGACGTCGTTTAGTTGGCTAGTGATCACATGATCAGGATTGAAGCAACCTTTGGTCAGCTCCATATAGCCGATCAGTTTTTCAGGCCTGCGGTTCTCAGACATCCGCACAGGGATTGCAAGTGCCATATCACCTGCAAAGGTATTGGCTGGCATATCAAGGCCCCAGGTCCGCAACAATAGCTGCAGATCCGAAGACTGCTCGGTAGGACCAAACATACGCATCTGCTGGCTTGGGCGATCCACGAAGCAATAGGGATCCACACAGACCACTGCCCTGCCTCCCTTTAGTACATACTGGTCTATGGCAAAGATGGTCCTCTCCGGCAACTTCTTTGGATGAACCACAATCAGCAGATCCACATCATTGAGGTCGTTGACATCATTGACCTCAGTGGGCACACGGTTGACCTCATATTTCTTCCTGAGGTGTTCGATAATGGTCCATGGCTTGGGTGGTTCCTGGCCCTGCATCCGCATCATCTGGGCCATGTAGTCGCTGATATCCTCACCCATGACAGGAATAGAACTGAGTACGCCAATCCTCTGCTTTGCCTTGGTTATGGCGGTGTCAATAAGATAACTTATGTCGTATTCGACGAAGTTCTCCCTATCTGGCGAAAAGAATGGTATGGTCTTTGTAACGCCAAACGGCGTCTGGACGACCAGTCCAAAGAAGAAGTTCTCCTCAGGTGTGATACTGAACCTCCTCAGGCCGTATTGCATGGCCTCTTCCTCCTCCTTTGAATAGGGTCGAGGATCGATGACCTCCAGCCGAACCAAGCCACCCGAGACATCGACGTATTCCTCAAGCAATGCCCTGACAAACTCGTAATAGTTGTTGAAGTACCTGATCTGGTCAGGCGCCTTCAGTGCAGCTGTCTTGGCATAGTAGAGCTTTGCTGTAATCGGCTGGTTTAGCTTGGCAAGTATGGCACGGGTCCCAGCTGAGAGGGAGTATATCCGCTGATCGGTAACGTCAACCTTCCAGCGTCTGCCAATAGTCTGGGCTATGATGATTACAGAGAACGTTGTAATCAGTATCAACACGACCGCGATAACAGCCTGTACTGTCCTATTCATCAGCAAGCCTTCCTTTCGTCCAGCATAACCGCGCAGGCAGTAATCCAACCAGCAATCAGCAACACGAAATACGCAACGTCACTGAATCGCAAGATCCCCCTTTGCATGGATTCAAAGTGCAGTTGGAAACTCAGGCCTTCTATGGCCCTCGTCAGACCGGCAGGAAGCAGTGTTGAAAGGTAATTCAACGTACTGGGCAACCCCACAAAGACCAGGATGGCACATGCCACAACAGAAAGCACGAAGCTGATCACCTGGCTCTTTGTTATACCAGAGAAGAAGCACCCAATGGCCAGGAACCCCCCTGCCATCAGCCAACTTCCAAGATAGCCAGTAAAGATCGGCCCCGCATCAGGGTCACCAAGGAAGGCGACCGTAAGGACCATCGGGAAGGTCAGGGCCAGTGCTATGGTCATAAAGATCCATGCTGCCAGGAACTTGCCCAATACCGCCTGCCAGATAGTCAAGGGCAGCGTAAGAAGTAGTTCTATGGTACCGACCTTCCTTTCTTCAGCCCACAATCGCATGGCCGTTGATGGTACCATGAAGACAAACAACAATGGCATATTCCTGAAGAACCGAGAAAGGTCCGCCTGCCTGGCCTCGTAAAAGCCCTCCTTGGAGGTCAGATACCCTGAAAAGAACAAGAAGATCACCAGGAATACATATGCCAGCGGAGTAGTAAAATACCCCTTCAATTCCCTTTTTAGTACTGCCCACATACCACTCATCGCATACCCCCTATATCCAAGACCCTAGGCCGCAGATGCAGCCCTGGTGCGAGTGATCTTCCTAAAGACCTCTTCGAGGCTACAGCCGTACTGCTGCTTGAGCGCAGCAGGTGTGGAATCCGCAAGGACCTTGCCCCTGGCAATGATGACCGTCCGGGAGCAGACTGCCTCCACCTCCTCCAGTATATGTGTGGAGATGATGATGCATTTATCGCTTGCCATCTGGGTGATGAGCCTGCGGACCTCGAACTTCTGATTTGGGTCCAGACCGTCAGTAGGCTCGTCAAGTATCAAGACAGGCGGGTCATGGATCAAGGCCTGAGCCAGTCCCACCCTCCTCTTGTAACCCTTTGACAGGGTCTCTATGGTCTGATGGTACACAGATTCCAATGAGCACAGGGGCACTATCCGGTCTATAGCACGCCTCCTGTCTGGCCCCTTGATCTGTCGGGCATCGCAGATGAAATTCAGGAAGCTGCCGACCGTCATCTCCCCATACGCAGGTGCGTTCTCGGCCAGATAACCTAGACATCGCCGCACGCCTATAGGATCCTTGATGATATCGTGTCCACATATAGAAGCGGTCCCTTCATCAGGTCTGATGAAACATGCCAGCATCCTCATGGCCGTGGTCTTGCCCGCCCCGTTGGGTCCCAATAGGCCCAAGACCTGCCCTTTTTCAACCTCAAAACTAATCCCGTCGACCGCAATCAATGGCCCAAAGCTCTTTCGTAGCTGCCTAACCTCGATCATCCTATTCTCCAAGTCACAGCCTGTTCTTGGACTGTCCAGCCTATCTACAGGGAATAAACAAGCTTACAGCAACGCCGTCAGACGTCAATACCCCCAGCACCGCCTGGTTGTTCGCAATGGCCAAGGTCCCAAAAAAGGTTTGGATCTGCCACGGGAAGGCGGTTAAATACTAGACGGTTGGGCATGTTTCCATGAAAAAGGCGGCCCAGGTGGGCCTGGAGACCCAGGACCCCTGGGTGGCGCCCGTTGTATATGGCCAGGAGACCTTATGCAGGTCCCTAAGAGGACCGATCAAGACGGTAAGTAAGGTAAGATGAATTGGCATTTCTAACTGGAGGAAAGATTATGAAGCCTAAGAAACTTGGTCTATTGGCGGTCATATCATTGGCCTTTTGCCTCTCAGCCTATGGCAACCCACTTGGCCTCTTGCCCATCTACTACGACAACTTTGACGGGACAGCTGGCCAGGATCTGGATGGTACCAAGCCGGATGTGACCCAGGAAGGGGTGGTCTGGCAGGCCGGATCTGCTGTGAAGGCAGACGGAACCCTAGGCCCCCTATTCACGGCAGCCCTCCCATTTACGCCGGAGTTGGGGAAGGTCTATGAGCTCATCGCCACCTTCGACAACCAGGGCGACTGGGCGGCAATAGGCTTCTTGAGTACGATCTCCAACATAAACACCAGGATCCTTGATAATGCACCAATCCTGTGGTGTCTGACCAGACAGACCGGTGCCACAAACTTTGATCAGGCCTTTCTTGGGCCAGGCACAGGTAATGCACTGGGTGACTTCATTACCAGCAGCGCTGAAGAGCTGAGGATCCGTCTAGAGACCAATAGTGATACTGAATGGATGGTGACATTCTTCTTTGACGGCCAGCAGGCCTTTCAAAGGACCATCAACCCAGCCAGCTACACCATCAACTACGTGGCGTTTGGTGCCAATGGCATGTTCCTACCCATGAGTGGGCGGATAAAGAGCTTCTTATTGGCCCAGGTAGGCCTACCACCGGAGTTCGCCTCCAACCCGTATCCTAAGGATGGTGCCACTGACGTACCCAAATACACGATCCTCAGTTGGTCTGCAGGGATCTACCCTGGCACCCATGATGTATACATGGGCACTGAATTCGAGGACGTCAACACTGCCACCAGGAATGACCCAAAGGCCGCCTTGGTGGCCAAAGGATTGACCACAACCAGTTACGACCCCCAGGGTGCACTTCATTATGGCAGGACATATTATTGGCGTGTAGACGAGGTCAATGCCAACGATGGCCATATCTACAAAGGCGCTGTTTGGACGTTCACGGTAGAGCCTTATAGCTATCCGGTACAGCCTATCGATGCCACTGCCTCAAGCAGTTGGAAGACCTCTACAGGCCCCAAGACTACCATAGGAGGGGTAGGGCTTACCAATGATGGCCACTCTACCACCACTACTGATATGTGGATCAGTCAGTCTGTACCTGCATGGATCCAGTATGAGTTCGATAAGGTCTATAAGCTGGACCAGGTATGGGTCTGGAACCACAATCAACAGATAGAGCCTGCGGTTAACTGGGGTGCCAAGGATGTGGAGATCCTCTATTCAGAGGATGGCCAGACATGGAATAGCCTTGGCATGTTTGAGTTTGCCCAGGCCCCTGGAGAGGAAGGTTATGTCAGTGACATACACATAGGTCTAGGAGGGGTCCTAGCCAAGTATGTCAAGTTGGACATAAAGGCCACACAGGGAGGCACAAAGGCCAGTATCTCAGAGGTGAGGTTCTATGCGGTGCCTTTAGCTGCCTTTAATCCTGAGCCTTCTGATGGTGCTACCGATATAGCGGTGGATGCGGTCTTGAACTGGCGTCCAGGCAGGCAGGCAGATGAGCACAAGGTCTATATTGATATAGACAAGGCATCTGTAGAGGCAGCTACTATCACTGCCAAGACGGTCAAGGATCACAGGCTATCGCTATTGGATGTAGGTGCCCAGTATGACAGGACCTATTACTGGCGGGTAGATGAGGTCAACAATGCTGCTGTGCCACCAGAGGTAACAGGGAACATATGGAGTTTCAGTACCACTCAGTACAAGGTGGTGGATGACTTTGAGGGTTATGATGACAGGTGCAACAGGATCTTTTACAGTTGGTCTGACAGG
>JARYLO010000047.1 GCA_029907605.1 Sedimentisphaerales bacterium | reverse complement strand
AGGCAGGCGGCTATCCTTATGCCTTGCAGTGGTTTGGACCGCTCGAAACGCTTTCTGATCGCTGCTAGGACCGGCATGTCGTTATCGGCCCACAGTATGCGTTTCTTGCCATTGGGAGCCAGTTTCAGATCGGCAACATCGTACTTCATCAAGAAATCCTTTCCAGATAAAGGTCAGTAGCCTGCAATTCTAGGCACAAGTTCGCAGACAGGCAAGGCGCAACAACAGGTTGTCTAGGCCATCATTGTTACCTATAATCCTTATTCCCGGTAAGGAGTAGCAGTGTGACGATCGATGAACAATTGGAGCAATTGAATCGCGGGGCTGCCGAGATAGTCACCGAGCAGGAATTGGCCGGCAGATTGGCCCTAGGTCGGCAGCTGAGGGTCAAGCTGGGCCTTGACCCGACCAGCCCTGATATACACCTGGGCCATACGGTTGTCTTGCGCAAGCTACGGCAGTTCCAGGATATGGGTCACAAGGCGGTGCTCATCATTGGTGACTATACGGCCATGATTGGTGACCCTACCGGACAGAACACCACAAGACCCATGCTTTCTGCAGAGCAGATACAGGCCAATGCAAGGACCTACTTCCAGCAGGCCGGCAAGATCCTGGATACATCGCCCCAGAGGCTTGAGGTCCTTTACAACAGCCAATGGCTGTCCAAGCTGACCTTCGCTGATGTCATAATGCTTACATCCCAGATGACCGTGGCCAGGATGCTCGAGAGGGACACATTTGAACAGAGGTACAAGAGGGGTGAACCGATCGGCATACATGAATTCCTCTATCCCTTGATGCAGGGTTATGACTCGGTTGTGATCAAGGCTGATGTCGAACTAGGGGGCACGGATCAGACATTCAACATCCTTGTTGGCAGGAAACTCCAGCAGGATGCAGGCCTTGAGCCTCAGGTTGTACTGACCATGCCCATCCTGGTTGGCCTCGATGGCAAGGAGAAGATGAGTAAGTCCAAGGGTAACTACGTGGCCATCAATGACAGCCCTAATCAGATGTTCGGAAAGCTGATGAGCATATCTGACCAGATGATGGTAGATTACTTTACCTTGCTGACCGACCTGCCGAGGGAAAGGATTGCCGAGCTTACAGATCCAGATAAGACGCACCCTAAGCAGGCTAAGGTCCTACTTGCAAGGACAATAGTCGCACAATTCTACGGCCAGAAGGAGGCCGAGGAGGCGGCCTTGAGGTTTGATCGGGTCTTTGCACAAAGGCAACTGCCTGATCAGATGCCTGATGTGGTCATATCTGACCAGCCCTTGATGGCTGCAAAGCTGGTCCATGCCTGTGGTCTTGTGGGCTCAGTGAGCGAGGCGAAACGGATGATACTGCAAGGTGGGGTGATGATAGATGGGGCAAGGCTAGATGACCCTAACCAGCAGATAAGGCCTGGGGATGGCATGGTGCTCCAGGTAGGCAGGAGGAGGTTTGCAAGGATAAGGATCGCAAGCCCTGGCAAGGGCTGAAACCGGGCCAAGGTATGCCGATAAGGATCGTAGCGGACGCAAACATCCCTCATGTAGAGCAATGTTTTTCGCACCTTGGCCAGGTCGTGACCGTCCAGGGTAGGCAGATCACGACCGATTTGATCCGCAATGCGGAAATCCTGCTTGTGCGGAGTGTCACACTAGTCAACAGGGAATTACTGGATGGTACTGCCGTAAGATTTGTTGGGACGGCCACCATCGGCTATGAACACGTGGACCTGGATTATCTAAGGGAAAGGGGGATCGGCTTTGCATCCGCTCCTGGTTCCAATGCAAACAGTGTGGCAGAATATGTGATAGCCGCGTTACTGGAGATCGCAGGCCGCCATGGTCAAAGGCTGGCGGATATGTCTATCGGTATCGTGGGGGCTGGTCACGTGGGGAGCCTAGTGGATGCCAAGTGCAAGGCGATCGGCATGAAGACGGTCCTCAATGATCCACCCCTAGCCAGAACCAGCGGTGATCCGATCTATAGGCTGATAGAGGAGGTCTTCGGTTGTGATATCGTGACATTGCACGTGCCATTGACCTTCCAAGGACCTGACCGTACCTATCATCTTGCAGATGAGAAATGGTTGGCTTCTCTTAGGCCAGGTGCCATATTCATCAATACGTCCAGAGGTGCAGTGCATGATACCATTGCACTGAAGGCGGCCATCAGGTCTGGCAGGCTGTCTGCAGTGGTACTGGATGTTTGGGAAGGCGAGCCTAATGTGGACCTAGAATTGCTAGATATGGTTGATATCGCCACTGCCCATATCGCTGGCTATTCACTGGATGGCAAGGTCGCCGGAATGATCATGATCTACCAGCAGGTGTGCACATTCTTGGGTCAGAGCCCAAGGTACAAGATAGAGGACTTCCTGCCAGCCCCACAGGTCTCTAGGATACGGCTGGCTGGACAGGCAGATGATCAGGAGCAATTGAGGCAGGCAGTCAGGCAGGTCTATCCCATCCTAGAGGATGACCAGCAGACCAGGCAGATCCTCAAGAGTCCATCCGATGCTGGCCGCATATTCGATGCCATTAGGCGGGATTATCGCCAGCGAAGGGAGTTCCACAATACCACGGTCTTGATGGGCCCAGGCCATCACGGCCTTGCAGGGCTCTTTGCCGGTGTGGGATTCAATGTGGAGTTGACCGAAAGATGATCCCTGGCTCTAGCAACAAGATCACCTGGCCTGGGGGCTGCCTGGATCTTGGCGGTGGGTGCCTGGTCATGGGTATCCTGAATGTCACGCCTGATTCGTTCAGTGATGGCGGCCTGCACGTAGACAAGGATAGGGCGGTTGCACGCGGCATAGAGATGGTAGACCAGGGCGCTGCCATCATAGATGTAGGCCCTCAGTCTACCAGGCCCGGCTCATTGCCTGTGGAGCCTGCAGAGCAGATCCGTAGGGCGGTGCCGGTGATAGAGGCCCTTGCAGGCAGGGTCAGTGTACCGATCAGCATAGATACACACGTGCCTGAGGTCGCCAGGGCCGCCCTCGATGCGGGGGCCAGGATCATCAATGACATAACGGCCCTTTCCGATGACCGCATGGCCGAGCTTGCAGCCCAAAGGCAGGTCCCTGTGGTGCTCATGCACATGCAAGGTACCCCTTCAACCATGCAGTTGGACCCACAATACACCGATGTGGTTGCACAGGTCAGGGACTTCCTGATCGATAGGGCCCAGAGGGCCCAAGCCCTTGGCATAAGAAAGGATAGGATCCTCATAGATCCAGGGATCGGTTTCGGGAAGACCATCCAGCACAACCTGGCGCTATTGGCAAGGATAGAGGTATTTGTGAAGACCGGTTATCCAGTGGTGGTAGGTCCAAGTCGCAAGGCCTTCATCGGTCACATAACCGGCAGGCAGGTCCCTGCAGAGAGGGTGTTTGGTACCGCTGCATGCGTTGCCCTTGCTGCCGCTGCTGGTGTGGCGGTGGTCCGCGTGCACGATGTGGCACAGATGGCCGATGTGGTGAAGGTAGTCAACCGGATCAGGCAGTTCTAGCCCCTGCGAAATATGAACTCATTGCAGCCTGTGGGCACACCTGCTGGCCTGATCCGGACGGCCGTAAAACCGTATGGTTCTACCATCTGGCGGACCTGGTCTATAGATGCATACTCATAGGGATAGCCACCAACCCAATCCACCAGGTCATGGTAGAAGTCCATGCCCCGGTCCTTGAGCTTTGGATCCTTGCCAGTGACAAGCCACTTGGCAGTATAGACGATCGGATAGAAGACCAGTACCATCAGCCTTTGGATCGGGCCGGGGCAGATGTTGTAGGTGTACTTGACCCCCTTCCAGAAAGGACTGGACCAGTGCCTGTTGTAGATGGCGATGATCAGATATCCGCCCCTTCTGACCATCCGGCAGGTATTGGCGATGGCGGTCTCCATCTGGCCGGTGTGGTGCAGGACCCCCCAACTGTGCACTATGTCAAAATGATCCTGGTACCTGGCCACCAATGACTCGTCCAGGATGGATGCGACCTGTACCTGGATCAGACTTGGGTCAAGGCCTAAGGCCTCGGCCGTCGTCTGCAGGGCCTTTATGTTGTCAGGGTCTATGTCTATGGCCATGACCTTGCAGCCCTTGCTTGCTGCGATCGCGGTGGTAAGGCCCTGGCCAAATCCTACGTCCAGAAAGGACCTTCCCTTCAATTCGATCCCTGCAAACAGTCTCTCAAAGGCCTCTACTGCCTTGGTCAGACGTGGGCCGTTGAGAGACCTCTTGGTATAGGACAGCCAGTTCTTGCCAAAAGCAAATCGCCTCTTGGTCACGTAGCGTATTCTAATCGACCTGATTGCAAGGAACATGTTTGATCTTTACGACAGATGCCGTAGAATCCCTGTTTATGGAGGTAATACCAGCCATTGACCTATGTGACGGCCGGTGTGTCAGGCTTGTACAAGGCATATATGACCAGCGGATCGATTACGATGAGGATCCTTTGGCAGTGGCGCATCGCTTCTTTGAGCAGGGGGCAAGGTGGTTGCATGTGGTAGACCTGGATGGTGCAAAGGCCGGCAGGCCTGTCAACACAAAGGCTATCTCGGCCCTGGCAGGTCAGGGGCTCCTGCGGATGGAGGTAGGTGGGGGCCTGAGGGATGAGTCTTCTATCAGGCAGATGCTGGAGTTGGGTGTCGCACGCGTGGTCATCGGGACTAAGGCTGTCAAGGACTTTGGCTGGTTTGGGAGGATGGCCGAGCTATTCAGTGGAAGATTGGTCCTGGGCCTGGATGCCAGGTCTGGGCATGTGGCAACCGACGGCTGGACCCAGGGTTCTGATGTCAGTGCACTGGATCTGGCGGTACGGGCATCGAGTTATCCGATCGCAGCGATCATATATACTGATATCGCCAGGGACGGGATGCTCACAGGACCAAACATCAAACAGGCCATGGCCATAGCGGATGCGGTCCAGGTACCTGTGATCTGTTCGGGCGGCATCGCTATTATCGCGGACATCAAGGCCGTAGCAGCAGCCGGCAAGATCGCCGGCGTGATAGTAGGTCGCAGTCTATACGAGGGCACACTCGACCTGGCAGAGGCCATTGCTGTGGCAGCAGGGAAGGAGGTCTAGGTCCTCTGATCTGGGCTGGCCCGCCTCATCCCAGGAGGTAATTGGAAGCCCGTCTTGCCCTGCGCCTGCCTGTAGTCCACAAGGATCTTCACTGCGGTCTCTGGGTCATCGGCGATGGTAAATACGTTTAGGTCGGGTGGGGATATGTAATGGCGTTCCTCAAGGAGCTTGCCCCTTATCCAGTCTACAAGCCCTTGCCAGAATTCGCTGCCCATCAGTATCACAGGGAAGGATGCCTGTTTGAGTGTCTGTATCAGGACAAGGGCCTCTGTGAACTCATCCAAGGTCCCGTATCCACCTGGGAACACGACAAAGCCATTTGCATACTTGAGGAACATCACCTTGCGGCAGAAGAAATACCTAAAGTGCAGGGATACGGTCTGGTACTTGTTCGGTATCTGTTCGTTGGGTAACTCGATGTTCAGCCCAACGCTGGTCACGCCTGCCCTAAATGCCCCCTTGTTTGCCGCCTCCATTATCCCGCCACCACCGCCTGTGATGATCGCAAATCCAGACCTGCCAAGTTGATAAGCGGTCTCCTCTGCCATCTGGTAGTATCTTTCGTTGGGCCTTGCCCTCGATGAACCAAAGATGGAGACGGCAGGGCCTATGGTACCCAGTTCCTGAAAGCCCTCTGTAAACTCTGCCATGATCCTGAAGAGTCGCCAAAGGTCTTGGACTGGCTTGTCTGCATCTGGATATGCCATCTTGGATCCCCTTAAAGAAGCCCTGGATACTCTATGGCAGGGCAATAACTTCGCACCGGGCAGCTATCACACAGGGGCTTACGCGCCTTGCAGACCTGCCTGCCGTGGGTGATCATCACATGGCTGAAGTTCGTCCATTCCTCCCTGGGCACGATCTGCTGCAGATCAAACTCCAGTTTCTCTGGGTCCTTGTTCTCCGACAGTCCCAGCCTCCTTGACAGCCTTATTACGTGTGTATCGCAGGTGATGGCAGGCTGTCCAAATGCATCTCCCAGCACGCAGTTTGCAGTCTTTCTGCCCACCCCTGGCAAGGTCAGCAGCTTGTCCATGTCTGCAGGGACCTGGCCGCCGAATTCCTCCACGATCCTCTGGCATGCGGCCTTTATGTTGGCTGCCTTGTTCCTATAGAAGCCGGTGCTCTTTATGTCCTGTTCTATCTGATGGATACCAACATCTGCCCAGTCCTTGGCGGTGCGGTATTTCTTGAACAGTGTTGCGGTGACCTGGTTTACCCTGGCATCTGTGCACTGGGCAGAGAGTATGGTGGCGATCAGTAGTTCTAGTGGATTGCCAAACTCCAGTGCAATCCTTGCCTGGGGATAGGTCTTCTTGAGGATCGGTAGGATCTGCTGGACGGTCTTTCTTGCCCTTTCCTTATCAAACTTGAAGGCCTTGCTCATGATGATCCCCTTTCTGGCAGGGTCTCCAACAACTGCAGTAACCTATCCTTTGAGAATATGCCCCTCAGGATGGTCATGTCTCCGCTAGGTGACAAGAATATGGAGACTGGGACTGCACCTGCCTGGCCATAGACCTGGATGAGGTCTATGGTAGCTGCGCTGTCGTGCATAGTGGTGTCTGCCTTGATCGGCAATATGTCCTTCTGGCGTATCATGCTTGAGACAACCTTGTCCCTGTAGATGAGTCTATCGACCAATGAGCAGTTGGTACACCAATCGGCAGTGAATTTCAATAGGACGGCCCTGCCTTCATCCTGTGCCTTTTGGATGAGTTGTCGATCGTATGGTTGCCATGCAATGGGGTCGCTTTGTGGAGGTGATAATAGGAGAAGGCCTGTTGTCACCATCAGTACTGCCATTATCGCTACCAGGCCCCATCTTATGGCCCTTGACAAGACCTGTCTGATGCCAATTGCCCAGAACCATACACAAAACGCAAAGATCACACCAAAGGATATCAGCCCGATCAGCCTATCCTTTGGCAGTGCGGGCAGGACCAGCTTTACTGCGATCAGTAAGACCAGGAACCCACAGGACTTCTTGAATATATCCATCCACCTACCAGGTCTGGGGATGTAGGCCACCAGAGCTGGTATGGCTGCCAATAGCCCATAAGGCAGGGCCATGCCAACACCCAGCAATATGATGGTCAGGCAGCCAAGCAGTAGCGGCTGTGCCTGTGCCCATACCAGGACCGAACCTAGCAGGGCCCCGCTGCAGGGTATGCTCAATATGGCGGCCAGGAATCCGGTCCAAAAGGCACCTGCTGCCTGATCGGGTGTGGGCAGTCGCTCGGTCAGGCCTGCAGGCAGGTCGATCGTGAACACGTCAAACAGCAGCAAGGCAAAGAACACCAGGCCCAGGAAGAGGGCGATCAGGCCAGCCTGGTAACGAAATAGCCCATGAATGTCCGATATCGCGCCAGTAGCCAACGTGAATACCGCCGAAAGGGTCGCAAGCAGGGCAAAGAAGCTGATGATGCCAGCGCACAATGCGGCAGCCCCCAGTAACCTCTGCCTGGTGTTGCTGGCCGATTGCCTGGCCAGTCTTAGTACGATCAGGGGGATCACCGGCAGCACGCATGGCATCAGGTTTATGGATAGGCCGGCCACAACCGCCAGGACCAGATAAATGAGGGTAGGGCCCAGATGTCCGGTTGCAGATGCCTCATGGATCTCTATCAGGGGTAATTGGCCCGTTAGATCTGCCTGTAGTTCTATGGTCTTTGTAAATGGAGGCAGGCAGACCTGGCTAGTACAGGCAGCACCTGATATAGTCACACTTGCCACAAAAGGTCTAGTTGGCGGTCTTTCAACTGGGACAAAGACCGTGAAGTCCCCAGTAAGGACCCTTATCCATGCGTCCTGGGCCTTGTCATAGATGGACCTTGCAGGTGGTATTATTGGCCTATCGAACCTTACACCTTGTGCAGTCACCTTTACCTGTAGTGCCGACTGTGGGTTTGGGCTAGTTGCAGGATCTGCATAGAGGTGCAGGTCATCTGGGCATCGGAATTCGAGGGCTAGGCCTACGGAGCTTCTAGACTTGGCAGGCCTTATGGCCACGGTCAGGTGTTGGTCTTGGTAGGCAGCTAGTTCGATCTGGCCATCTGAAGGCAGTGGGGTTGCCTGAATAAAAAGGACAAGCAGGCTGATAAGTCCATGGAGCATCAGCTACTTGTACCAGGAGAACCTGCCTTGGCCCGTTCTGCGGCCAGCAGGTCCGTGACGGTAGGCCTATCTATGGTGCCGCCACTGATGATGGTCTTTACGTCCACTGCGTCGAGGGTCTCGTATTTCAGTAGTGCCCTTGCCAGTGCCTCGAGTTTGTCCCTGTTTGCCAGGAGCAATTGCGTTGCACTATTGTAGGCCTGCTCTATAAGGTGCCTGATCTCCTGATCGATCTGTTCTGCGGTCTTGTCAGAGTAATCCTTCTCGAAGGGCAGGGCATAGACCGCCTCCTTTACGCCTAGGTCTGGTCCGTAGCTGATAGGACCGAGCCTCTCGCTCATACCCCAGGTCAAGACCATCTGCTTGGCTATACGCGTGGCCTGCTCTATGTCAGACTGGGCGCCACTGGAGATATCCTCGAAGATCATCCCCTCTGCGATCCTGCCAGCAAAGCAGACCTGCAACAAGGCCATACAGTACTTCTTGGTAAACAGGGTCCTGTCCTTCTCTGGTAGGGCAAAGGTGGCCCCGCCCATAGGTCCGCGAGGTATGATACTGACCTTGTGGAGCGGATCGGCATCCGGCAGCAGGCATTGCACCAGGGCGTGTGCTGCCTCGTGGTAGGCGGTGATCTCCTTTTCCTTCTGGTCTATGACCCTGCTCTTCTTTGCGCGGCCCCAACGGACCTTGTCCCTGGCCTCCTCCAGATCGACCATCTCTATGTAGTCCTTGTTGGCCATGGTGGCTGCCAAGGCGGCCTCATTTATTATGGCGGCCAGGTCTGCACCGCTGAACATGGGTGTTGCCCTTGCCAGTCGCTCCAGGTCCACATCTGGCCCTAGCTTGACCTTCTTGGCATGGACCTTCAGGATCTCAAGCCTGCCTTTTATGTCCGGCAGGGGCACCACTACCTGTCTGTCGAATCTGCCTGGTCTGGTGAGTGCGTGGTCCAGTATGTCCGCCCTGTTGGTGGCTGCAATGACTATGACCTGGTCACTACTATCAAACCCATCCATCTCTACCAGGATCGCATTGAGGGTCTGCTCTCGCTCGTCGTGACCGCCGCCTACAAAGCTGGCCCCCCGTTTGCGGCCTATGGCATCGATCTCGTCCAGGAAGATGATGCAAGGGGAGTGCTCCTTTGCCTGCTTGAATAGGTCCCTGACCCTGGATGCACCCACGCCGACAAACATCTCCACAAAGTCGCTGCCGGATATGCTGAAGAATGGCACATCCGCCTCTCCTGCTATGGCCTTGGCCAGCAGTGTCTTGCCGCAGCCAGGGGGGCCTACCAGCAAGACACCCCTGGGTATGCGGCCGCCAAGCCTTTGAAACTTCTGAGGATTCTTGAGGAATTCGATGATCTCTGCCACCTCTTCCTTGGCCTCATCGATGCCAGCGACGTCCTTGAACGTCACCTGCGGGCTGTCGTTACTATGAAGCCTGTGCCTGCTCCTGCCAAAGGACATCAATATCCCGCCAGGGCCTGCCCTCAGATTCCTGACGAACAGGAAGTATATCAGGCCTGCTATCACCAGCATCGGGAATATGTAGTTCATGAAGAATATCAGCCAGAATCGCTCCTGCTCAAACTCATAGTGCGGGGCCGTGTTCGGATCGGCCAGGACCTCATTGAGTCTCTCCTTGCCTATCTCTGGCTTGAAGTTCACCTTGAAGTCGCTGCCAGGCTTGTAACCATCGACTGTGGCATCGCGTCTAAACCTGCCTGTGATCTCTGTGTCACCGATCGTCAATCTCTCAACCTTGCCCTGCTTGATGTAGGCCAGCAGTTCATCAAAGGATAGCCTCCTGGTGGCCAACCTGCCTTGCAATATGCTCATGGCCAGTAGGATCAAGGCAAGCACAGCCAGATACCCAAATGGCCCCTTCTTCTGCTGGCTCAACGCGGCCTTGTTGGGTTGTCTGAAGGGCCTCCTGGTTGAGGGGCTCAGGTTGTTTCTTTTTTGGGCCATGTGGATCCCTGGTACGGCCTTTACCAGGCCTCTTCCATCAACTGTACGATCCTCTGTGCAAGCCTGTTTATGGCCAGGCCACATGCATAGCCAAGTTCATGGCCTGCTGCCAGATTCCGGGCTGCATTGGCCTCCACCGGCTGGCTATTTAGCAGCAGCTTACCAGTTCGGAGGTCCTTCCAGTTTACCAGGGCCTTTATCGTCACGTCTGACTCCAGCACCTGTCCTGTAGATCGATCCACGGACAAGGCCATCTGGTTTACCTCCATTATCTGGCCGCTGATGACCGAGTCAGCGCGGTCCATATCAGAGACGATCCGATAGGGGGTCTGGGCCTCGATCCTCTTTGCCAAGGCAGAGGTCAGATCGAACTCAAGGTCCCTATAGAATGTCCTGTTCTCAAAGGTCTGGACGCAGATGGTCTTGACCTCCTTATGAAAGACAGACTCGTCTGAATAGCCAAGTGCTCGGCAACCTGCTAGCACAAGACCTGATAGACCTAGGATAACCGCATGGTAGTAGTGCATCAATCCCTGGTACCCCCATCCTGGAGGCCCTTCTGTGCCAGCAGTTGCCTGGCAATCTGGGCCGCAGAGGTGTTGGGCCAATCCGTCACCACCATATCCAGGTATAGGCTAGCTGCCTGTCGTTTTCCTGTTCGCATGTAGTACTGTGCAACTGCCAACTGTCTGCGTGCAACCTCTTGGTCGATCTCTTGGAGGATCTGATCGATATTAAGTCGAGATGCCTCCTCTGGCCAGAGGGATTTCAGCCTCTGATAGTATGTCCTGGCGGCCGCCAGGTGGGCAATATTGTAAAGGTGTCGCCTGTTTGGCGGATGTTGTTTGTAGGAGGCAAGTTTATCCTGCGCCATGCCCAATAGGGCCTCCTTGCCTGGCTGGCCAGTGTCCCAGACCGCTGCAATCTGTGACCACTTCAGGTAAGCCTCTTCGTACATCTTGCGTTGCTCGTACGACCTGGCAATGGCCATGGCAGATCTTAGACCCAGACCGTTCGGGTCCTGCAGCCCTGTCTCTTGAGAGACACGCTCGAGCAATTGGACGCCCCTTTCATAGCCCTTTATCCTGAAGATCAGCAGGTCCATGCTCACTTGGCCAGCCAGGTATCTGGTTCCTATCTGGTAGAGCCTCGACAGGGCCGGCTGTCTAAGTTCACTTTCCGGGTAATCGTCCAACACCTTTTCGAAGGACCTGGCGGCCTTGTTGTATCGCCTTGAGGCATAAGCGATCTCCCCATCGGCAAAGATGGCCAGATCGAACCTCCCTATCTGAGGGAACTCTGCCTTGAGCTGCTCGAATGCCGCCTTGACTGCCCCTGACTGGCCTTGATCAGCGAGCCTGCCTATGGCGGCAATGTCCTTTAGAAGTCTTTCTGCCTGCACGGATGTCAGCGGCTGTCGCTGGGCAGTAGGGCTTGGCCTTGTTGCCGCAGTCTGGCAGCCTGCCAGGCCTAGTGCGACAATAGCTACAAGGCAGATCCTTCTAGTGCGTTGCATCAATTCTCCATACCAGAACACCGCCGAAGATTATACCCTGCCAACTGGATGATGCAAATCAAGCCATCGCATCGCCCAGGGTGATTCCTTGACCGTGTGCATCCAGGGCCATATAGTCATCTGCCTGGTGGCTTAAAATGGATCGGTTCATTACAAACTTCGACGGTAGGTGCACATGAAGATCCCGCCTGTGAAGGGCATGCGAGACTTCTATCCGCCAGAGATGTCAGTGCGCAACTACATCATGGGGCACTGGAAGGCGGTCTCACAGAGGAACGGTTTTCTCGAGTACGACGGCCCCATATTGGAATACCTTCAGCTCTATACCCTAAAGAGTGGCCAGGAGATCGTTGAGCAGTTGTTCTCACTGACCGATCGAGGCGGCAGGGAGCTTGCCATCAGGCCAGAGATGACGCCTACCTTGGCGAGGATGGTCTGTCAGCGGATAAACTCCTTGCCAAGGCCCATAAAGTGGTTCTCTGTGCCTAGGCTGTGTAGGGCAGAAAGACCTCAGAAAGGTAGGCTTAGGGAGTTCTTTCAGTGGAACATCGATATCATCGGGGTTGAGGATGTCGTAGCAGACGCAGAGATCATCTTCTGCACCCTCGACTTTCTCCAGGCCGTCGGACTGACCGCAAAGGACATAGTAGTGAGGATCTCCAGTCGCAAGCTGCTCTCTGAGGCCCTCATCGAGATAGGTGTACCTGCAGAACGATTGGATCCTGTCTTTGCCATCCTGGACAAGAGGTCGAGGCTGCCACAGGAGGCATTCGAGCAGATCCTCTCCGATCAGATACCGGATCAGTCGATCCGATCGCAGGTACAGACCCTCATGGCCATCTCTACACTGGATGAGGTGGCCTTACTGGCAAGGTCTGAGGGGGCTTGTAAGGCCATAGCAGAGCTGCGACGGCTATTTGAGATCCTGCACAGGATGGGTGTGGGGCAGTTCTGCAGGTTTGACATCGGTATAGTCAGGGGCCTGGCATATTACACCGGAATTGTGTTCGAGGTCTTTGATGCAGATGACCAGTTGAGGGCGATCGCCGGTGGTGGCAGGTATGATAATCTCCTTGCCATGTTTGATGGCCCGAATCTACCCGCCACAGGCATGGGCATGGGCGATTGCGTCCTGGAGATCCTACTGCGGGACAAGGGACTGATCGATCTGCAGAGGATCCAACAAGGCCTTGAATACTACGTGGCATATACCGAGCCAGGCCTGATGGATCATGCCATCGGCCTTGCTGCCTGGCTTAGGAGGGCTGGCCGCTCTGCTGGTTTTTGCTACAGGCCAGTAGCCCTAGGTAAACAGCTCAAACAGGCCAGCGATCAGGGCTGCCGGTATTGCATCATCATAGACCGCCAGGTAGAGGCTGGCCAGGTGATACTCAAGGATATGTCCACAGGCGATCAGAGATCCGTGACCTTGGACGAGCTACTGAGGCAGCCTGGCTAGGCAAAGGACCAGCCCTCTCTCGGCAGGGGCCAACAATAAAACCCCTGCGGAGCGGAGGGAGAGGGAAAAGCGAGAAAACCGCAGGGGTTGCGCTACGCAGCTTAGCTTAATCTATTTGCCTGTTTTGGCCCTGTCAATGTCAATAAGGCCAGGAAATCACGATAAAGCTGTTTGGCACAATTGGTGTAGGGATAGGATCCTGCCTTG
This sequence comes from Sedimentisphaerales bacterium, assembly GCA_029907605.1. GTDB lineage: Bacteria > Planctomycetota > Phycisphaerae > Sedimentisphaerales > Anaerobacaceae > DTPU01. The sequence continues at coordinate 6,345 of JARYLO010000047.1, read as the reverse complement.
TGAGGTTCTGGACAATGGGCCCGCAAGGATTCGAACCTTGGACCAAGGGATTATGAGTCCCCTGCTCTACCGCTGAGCTACGGGCCCTTTAGGCTTTTGCATATCAGGCTGATTCCTTCTTTGCAGCCTGCTTGGCCGCAGAGAGCGGCAGCTTGCCTTCCACTATCTCTGGGGTTATGACGTACCTGAGGCCCTTAGGTTCATCAGGTAGCTCATACATCAGATCAATCATGAGCTGTTCTGTCAAGCTCCTCAAGGCCCTGGCACCTGTCTGGTACTTCATGGCCTTGCGTGCAAGGACCCTGAGGGCCTCGTCTGTGAAGATCAGTTCTGCCTGATCCGTCTCAAAGAGCCGCTGATACTGACGGATTAATGCATTCTTTGGCTCGGTCAGGACCTTGACCATCGCATCTTCATCAAGAGGACTCAAGGTGGCAATAACTGGAAGCCTACCCACAAACTCCGGTATCATACCATACTCGATGAGGTCCTCTGGTATGACCTGCAAGAGCACATCTTCGTCCTGGTTCTGCGGGCGTGTCTGTTCAGCTAGTTCTGCGCCAAAGCCTATCATCTTCTTTCCGAGCCTTCGTTTGATGATATTCTCGAGCCCGAAGAAGGTCCCGCCGCATATAAACAGGATATTGGTCGTATCGATCTGTATGTAGGATTGTTCGGGGTGCTTGCGACCGCCTTGGGGCGGTACATTGGATATGGTCCCTTCCAACATCTTTAGCAATGCCTGCTGCACACCCTCACCGGACACATCCCTGGTGATCGAGACATTCTGTGAGGTCTTGCGGATCTTGTCTATCTCATCGATATAGACGATACCGCACTGGGCTGCCTCGATGTCGTAGTCTGCATCCTGGATGAGTCGCAGCAAAAAGTTCTCCACGTCCTCGCCCACATAACCTGCCTCAGTGACGGTAGTTGCGTCACAAATGGCAAAAGGCACCTCCAGCATCCTGGCAAGGGTCCTTGCCAGCAGTGTCTTGCCAACACCAGTGGGTCCGATCAGCAGTACATTGGACTTTTCGATCTCAACATCCTTGGACTTATACTGGCTGTGCAGCAATCGCTTATAGTGATTGTGAACGGCAACCGCCAGATACCTCTTGGCCTTCTCCTGACCGACTATGTACTGGTCAAGGTATTCCTTTATCTGACGTGGGGAAGGGATGGTCTTGGCCTTGAAGGGCCTGGCGACCTGGTGCCTGCGGTTCTGCCGGATGATGGTGTTGCACAGTTCAACGCAATCAGGGCATATGAATACCTTGTTCGGCCCTTCAATTAATGTCTCGGCCCGTGAGCCAGGTTGGCCACAGAAGCTACAGATAGGTCGTTGGTTCCTCTTGTTGTCCTGTTTTGTCATTATGTACCTTCAGTCTCTGTATGGGCATTCTAACCCACGGGACGATCCTGGACAACCCATTTTCTACCCAAGCCTGCCTTTAGAAGGACCGGACCAGTTGTCTGACAAAGTCCTGGCCTAACTCCATGGCCTTGGTATTTAGGTTGATCGTGTCGTGGTGCCTTGGAGCCAGTACATGGGGTAGGGTCTGGGCAAGTTGCTGGACCGTCAGGATGGGCCTAAGGGCTGCATAGGCCCCCAGCATGACCATGTTTGCCGCACGGATGTTACCAAGCCCTGCTGCCAGTCTTTCTGCTGGGACGCAGATCCTCGTAGGGCCGTCTGGCCTAGGATCGCTCGGACCAGTAGTATCGGAATTGAATAGTACCACGCCACCGGGCCTGACCTTGTTTGCAAACCGCATGAGGGCCGCCTTGCTAAGGGCTATGAGGCATTCAGGAAGACCTACAACAGGACATGCTATGGGTTGGTCTGATATCACTACTGTACAGTTGGAGGCCCCGCCCCTGACCTCTGCACCGTAAGCAGGGATGAACGTCACCCGTCTGCCAGCCCTCATGGCTGCAAAGGCGACGAGCCTGCCTGCCAGGATGATACCTTGGCCACCGAAACCAGAGATGATCAGTGTGTGTTCCATGTACCTATTGAGGGACTAGACCAGCCTGGTCCTTGAGACAGCCCAGTGGGAAGACCTTGACCATCTCCTGTTCGATCCAGCGGATCGCCTCAACAGGGCTCTTCCGCCAGTATGTGGGGCATGCAGATAGCAATTCTACCAGGGATAGCCCTTGGTGGCCGGCCAATTGGAGGCTGAAGGCATGCAGGATGGCCTGTCTGGCCTGGCGTATCCTTGCTGCTGTAGTCAATGCACACCTCTGGACATAGATGGTGCCGGGGAACATGGCAAGCAGCTCAGAGATCCTCAACGGGAACCCCTCAGACCCGGACCTCCTGCCTGTAGGGGTGGTGGCGGTGGGCTGTCCTAGCAGGGTGGTAGGGGCCAGTTGGCCACCTGTCATCCCGAAGACCGCATTGTTTATGAATATCACGGTAAAGGACTCGCCCCGATTTGCCGCGTGGATGATCTCACCTGTGCCGATAGCGGCCAGGTCCCCATCCCCTTGATAGGAGAAGACCAGTTTATCCGGGTTGGTCCTCTTGATCCCTGTGGCCACAGCAGGTGCGCGGCCGTGTGCCACCTCTATCATGTCCACATCCAGGTAATTGTACGCAAGGACCGCACAGCCCACTGGGGCTATGCCGATGGTCCTTCCCCTTATCCCAAGCTGGTCTATCACCTCAGCAATCAACCTGTGGGCCACCCCATGCCCACACCCAGGACAGTAGTGGGTTAGATGGTCCTTAAGGCATGTCGGACGGCCCAGCAACAATTCCTCCTTAACGGTCTGCATGGATACCCCCGCAGGCGATCTGCATGATCCTATCGCAGACGGCCTCGACCGTTGGGATCCCCCCACCTGGTCTGCCACAGAAATGGACCTCAGACCTGCCCTCTACTGCAAGCCGCACATCCTCGACCATCTGGCCACAGCTTAGCTCCACCACCAGGAATGCCACATTGGGCCTGGCAAGCCCCCTCAGTTGCCCATATGGGAAGGGCCATAGGGTTATCGGCCTAACCCAGCCTGCCGCTATACCTTCCTTTCTTACTGCCCGCACAGCGGCCTTTGCGATGCGGGCCGCTATCCCATAGGCGACGAGTATGACCTGGGCATCCTCAGTACAGCCTTGCTCAAAGAGGACCTCTCTCTGTTCGATCAGGCGGTACTTCTCCTGCAAGGTGTAGTTGAGTTGCTCCAGGACCCCTTCCTCAAGCCAAAGGGACCTGATGATACGCTGGGCCCTTCCTTGCGCACCGGTCAGTGCCCAATCCTTGCTGGGTAATGGCCTTCCAGGCCTGGGGCGGATGGTCACTGGTTCCATCATCTGCCCCAAGACCCCGTCGGCAAGGATCAGGACAGGATTGCGGTATTGATCCGCCAGATCAAAGGCCAAGGGGGTGAGGTCTGCCATCTCCTGTACATCGGCAGGTGCCAAGACGATGGTCCTATAGTCCCCATGGCCGCCACCCCTGGTGGCCTGGAAGTAGTCGCCTTGGGATGGTGCTATGTTGCCCAGCCCTGGGCCGCCACGCATGATATTGACTATCACTGCAGGCAGTTGCGCAGCGGCCAGGTAGCTGATACCTTCCTGCATCAGGCTGATCCCTGGGCTGGAGGAGCTGGTCATTGCCCTCTTGCCTGTAGCGGCCGCCCCAAAGACCATATTGATCGCTGCCAGCTCGCTCTCACTCTGCAGGAAGACCCTCCCAAGCTCGGTCATCCTCTTGGCCATGTATGCAGTGATCTCATTCTGGGGGGTGATTGGATAGCCGAAGTAGGCATCAAGACCTGCCTGGACCGCTGCCTCAGCAAGTGCCTCATTGCCGCAGATCAGTTGGCAATCCGTGTTCATCTTCCCTTTACCGTCTGGATGGGCCTGTGCGTGCCGGCAGTGGTCATCACCCGGTAGACCTCTATAGCTGCGTCAGGGCAGACGATAGCACAGGCGCAACAGGCAGTACAACCTCGATCGTCTGCCTGAGCTGCCAGATAGCCTGCCTCGTTTGCCTTATCGCCTATGGTTATGCATCCCCTCGGACAGGCTGCCACGCAAAGGCCACAGCCCTTACAGCGTTGCTGATCGATCCTGACCTTGCCTGCCATATTGGTCTTCCTTTACAAGCACATACATGGCCTTCCTTGTGGACCTGCCTCGCCAGGCAGTGAAGGGATTGTAACCCTACCTGGACCAGGTGTAAAGGATGGGCTATCCCTTCAGTATCCTCTTGAGCACAGAGGCGGTCTGGATGGCCAGGAACATCAAGTAGTCAAGATCGCTGAGGCTGTAGTGCTCATGGATGATCGCGTTATCCACATACACAACCCCATAGCAGCCACCAGGGGTCAATATGGAGGCGATCATCGCGGACCTGATCCTAGCCTTGCCTTCCAGGTCTGCTGGCACGCAGGGCAACACCATGGAAAGGCCCTTCTCTACCGCCTGGCTGATCTTGTCGGCCAGCGGAAGGTCCTGGAGCTCAACGGCCTTGCCATCCCTACGTTTGCCTGCATGATAGGTCAAGGGCCCACTGGGCTGTTCCCTCAGGCCGCACCAGACATGGAAACCACTGAACTGTCGCAAGACCGTGTTGAGTAGGGTTACCACTAACTCATCGAGGTCCTGGACCGTCGACAGGGCATCCGCTGCCTGAGCGAAGTCGGTCAGCCTCTTTGCCGGCATACGCATGGCAGGGGCATGGGTGGCATCGGGTTTGCGGATGACCGTCTCGCTGCGGGGGGTGGCCAGCGATGCCTCCAGGTGTAGTGTGTCCTCTGCCTGCCCCTGGGGTTCGGCATCCTCGAGGTCCACCTGTACTGGCACGTTGGCGATCTTGATGCAATCGCCTGTATGCAGAGGGGCCTTGCGGATCGGCTGGCCATTGAGGTATGTCTTATTGGCCGAGTTTAGGTCCTCGATGGTCCATACACCTGCCTGGTCCCTTGATATGACCGCGTGTTGTTTGGAGACCGTAGGCTCTGGTATGACCAACTGATTGCCTGGTGCCCGGCCGATGCTGATACGGTCCTCTTTGAAATGGTAGGAAACTGTCTGCCCGTCTTTTTTCGTCACGGTCAGCCGCATCGGTCGGTCCTCCGAAGGACACCGTCAATCTAAGTTATTATGGACCGTTGCCTTTAGCCTGTCAACCGACTTGCTGGCAACTTCGTTCTAGAAGGCCGTCGCAAAATGGCGTGTTTTTTGCGCAAAATGGCTACCAAGGGATGGCCAACTGGTGTAAAAGTCTTATAATGGACAAGGAGTAAGTGTTGGCGGTCGACAGGGCTGCCGTGACTGTGGCAAAGGTCTGGTGCTATGGCTGAAGGAAGGAGGTGCGCACGCCGATTTAGAGTTTAAGGTCATATCCAACCGTTGGTAACGTAGGTATGCTGATAAAGGTGTCTTGATGGGAGGTCAACCATGAAAGCAACAAGAAATCTCTTCTGCATCGTAGCATTGGTCTTGTTCTGCGCGCAGGTCGCAGGGGCCAAGATGGTTGGTTGGTGGAAGATGGACGAGATGGCAGGCACCACTGCCAATGACTCATCTGGTAACGACAACCACGCAACACTGATGAATGGCGCGACATGGGATCAGGGTAGGCACGGTGGGGCAGTAAGGTTGGATGGGAACGACGACTACGTGAACCTGCCCATACAGGCCATTATGGATAACCTGACTGATTCATCATTCTGTATCTGGGTCAACTGGGTAGGTAGTGGTGGCACATGGTCCAGGATCTGGGACTTTGGCAATGGGACCACATTCAATATGTTCCTGACACCAAATAGCGGGGCAGGCAACCTCCGTTTTGCCATCACGGTCTCTAGCTGGGCAGATGAGGACCAGTGTAATGCCCCAAGCATGCTACCAACAGGCTGGCATCATGTGGCAGTCACACTGGACGGGCAGAATCATGTTGCCAAGCTCTATCTCGATGGTGAGGTGGTCGCAGAGAACACGGCCCTCAGGTACACACCAAGTAGCCTTGCCCCCAACACCCAGAACTGGCTGGGTAGGTCTCAGTATGCTGCCGATCCGTATCTTAATGGTGCGTTGGACGACTTCAGGATCTATGACGTTGTCCTCGACCAGGCTGGTGTCTTGAGGTCAATGAGCGGGCTTGGCGATAATCCTGCTATCGCAGTCGTGGTCTCGCCTGCCAATGCAGCCGCTGATGTGCCGCGTGATGCCGAGTTGGTATGGTCTGCAGGTATATATCCTGGGACGCATGATGTGTATCTTGGCACCGCCATAGAGGATGTAGAGGCCGCATCCAGGGCCAATCCTGGCAGTGTATTGGTTAGTAAAGGTCAAACTGCCACGGTCTATAAGCCTGCTGTACCTCT
>JARYLO010000046.1 GCA_029907605.1 Sedimentisphaerales bacterium | reverse complement strand
GTTTTTTATAGGGCTAATGGCGTTAGCGTATTCCATGGGCATAAAGAACGCCATTAGCCCTATAAAAAACCCACAGGATACCCACCGTGACCTGCTACACACAACCCAGACCATCCAGGACCTGCCCATCAGTGACACACCTCCCACGCAATCAGTTCCATGCGACTTATGCCCATCCAGGGCCACATTAACCAAGTGATTATTCGGCAGACACCAGCCTCCACTTGCCTGCATTCTTATCAGCCGGGTGCATTGCCAGCTTATCCCTCTAACTAACCCCCATGGTCGTCATGTTCATTCGGCAGAAGGCATCCAGCCTTAAACTGCCTATTTTGTTTATATTATGATAACTGGGTGTTTCTGTCAAGGTCAAATCTTGACTATTTCCACATCGACCCCACATTGGTCCCCGCAAAAACTAGGAGGGAGGGAAAGGGCCTTTAGCCTCCTTCCCTCCCTCTTGTGATCTGTGACCTGCCGGCCCAAATCGGCCGACCTAGGTCTCTAGCCCTGCATTAGGCAGCAGGCAGTACCTTTATGGTCACCTCAGCAACCTTGACGTTCTTTGAGCCACCAGTCAGCTTGCTGATATCGACCCCAGTGCCTTTCACGCAGATCTCGACATTGGTCGTGCCAGCAGGGACGGTGCTGGGATCGACGGTGACGCTCCAGTTTCCGCCAGCAGCACTCCTCCCAGCAATTGACGCGATCAGCTGAGCAGCAAAGTTGCTCTTCACATCCGTCTTCTTGCAGCCGGTATAGGTCTTCGCTGGATCTGAGGACCCGGTGTCCTGGGTAACCTTTATGGGCTTCTCATCCACGATCTCAATATAGAAGCCAACATCCAACACCACATCGATCTTGCAGACCTCTTGCGGTACAAGCTGGGTCGGCCAAGGGTCATGGATTTTTAGCTTGCCAGCGAATGCGGGCATTGCCATTGCGATAACGGCGAGTGCAATCAGGCTCTTCTTTATCATATTCATTTCCCTTTCTCAACAGCCCCATAAGTTGGGGGACCCGAAACTACCCCTGGGTATATCACCCAGGTCCGGACATTTCCGCCGTCGCTGAGGTCACGCGTCCGGTAACCATCGTAACCCCAACCTAGACCCTAGAGTTGCCGGTCTGACAACCACATCGCCGGCACCCTACAGCAGGCGGGTCACAACCGCTGTAGGGACCAATCTACCTGCGAGTTGTCAGCTTTCCTGTCTACTCCACCTCCTTTCTCCCCTTCTCTTGGGGCAAGATAGACTAGCACCTTCTCTTAGCGTCCTGGGTAGTTTTCAGTACGATTCCGCACCTCTTTTGCCTTCCAGGTTGCAGCCAAAACAACACCTCTGTGCACTACCCACCTGGTGCATCTCCTTGGACCCATCCTCCGTCCTAGGACATCTAGCCAGCCGCTCCTCACATCTACACCTACGTTCATCACCTCATCCTTCCGAGCCAGGGACCCCTAGCCCTTAACAGCTATCGAAGATGTTAGCTAGTCTGCCTGACACCTTCAAGTCTAAATATACTAGTTTGACACGGACCCGTCAATATTTTTTCGCCGGTTTTTTATCGCACCAGCAGGCCACCTCTTGGCCCTTCATGATAGCAATACGCGTAGCACAGTTAAGATACATAGCCATGTCTGATACCTTCATTATATTATGCAACTTACCCAGTTTATCTGTCAAGTACATTAGACAAGAAACCGAGTCCTTAAAACCCTGGCCCTTCTCGCCTCAAATGACCGATATAATCCTTGGCGATGCCAGTTAGTCATCAGACATATCGGGAGGATACCCCGTGTGCAGGTGGCCTGAAGCGGCCGGAGGGGCTAGACCGCCTGTTGGCAGCGGTGGTCATCGTGCTGATAGGGTTGGGTACGGTCTTTGTCTTTTCTGCTGGTGTGGGCCTGGGTAATGGCCCAGGTGTAAGCCGCCAGGGGATCCAACAGTTGCTGCTTATGCCTGCGGCAATCATCTTGATGCTGGCCCTAAGCCGGCTGCGATACCAGGTCTTCGCACTTGATGGACCGATCTGGCGGTCTGCAACCACATATATGCTGATTCTAAGTGTGATACTGCTGATCTTGGTCCTTATCCCAGGGATTGGGGTAGAGAGGAATGCCGCAAGGCGATGGCTCCTTGTTGGACACGGCCCTCTTGCGGTCAGCTTCCAGCCCTCTGAGCTAGGCAAGTGGGCCGCCCTATTCTTTGTCCTGGCTGCATGCCACAGGGCCAGGTCCGCATTGCACTCCTTTGGCAGGCAGTTGCTGCCGATCCTGGGGGTCAGCGGCATCCTCATCGGGCTCGTGGCTATCGAGGACTTTGGCACTGCCGCGTTCATTGCCATCCTGGTCTTGATCGGGCTTATTGCAGGTGGGGCAAGGCTTCGCCACATTGCTGCGCTAACCCTTGCGGGGATATGTTTGTTTAGTCTTCTACTCCTGGCAGAACCCTACAGGGTCCAGAGGGTGATGGCCTTTTCCCAACCCAATAAATGGGCCGATTCTGTAGGCTACCAGGCAGACCAATCCCTGATCGCCCTGGCCTCAGGCGGACCATTCGGAAAGGGGCTCGGCAATGGGGTAAGCAAGTATGGCCATCTGCCTGAGGACACCACAGACTTTGTCTTTGCGGTCATAGGCGAGGAGCTGGGGTTTGTAGGCACAACCACCGTGATCATCCTGTTCGGGCTATTGGTGGCCTTGGGCCTAAAGATTACATTGGGCTGTCCAGACCCATTCGGGAAACTAATGGCATTCGGTATTACGGCTGCATTGGGGCTTCAGGCCGGGCTGAACATAGGGGTTGTAGCGGTTGTACTGCCTACAAAGGGGATCCCCTTGCCTTTTGTCAGTAGTGGTGGTACAAGCCTAATCCTATCCTCTGCTGCTGTCGGGATCCTGATGGGTATAGCCCGCCAATCCAATCAAGCTAGAGCGGCGTCAGCTTGTGGACCAATGCAAACTTGACTAGCCCAGCCACGGTCGTGACCCCAACAGCCTTCATGATCCTCCTGCGGGTGGCCTCTATGGCCTTAGGTGTCAGCCCCATCTCCAGTGCAATCTGCTTGGTATTGCGACCCTCTGCGATCCTCTGGAGGATCTGTCTTTGTTTGCTAGATAGGCCGCCAAGGCCGCCGATACCGAGTACCTTCAGGCAGCGGATGTAGTCCGCTATGACCATCGAGACCACATGGGGGCAAAGGTATACCTGGCCTGACATGACGACATCTATGGCTGCAAGCAAATGGTCAATCGTATAGGACTTCAGTACATATCCCTTGACACCTGCTAGTAAGGCGCTTCCCACCGAGTGGATGTCAGCATCTGCCGTCAATATCACCACCCGCGTCTCCGGTGCCAGGCTTGCCAATTGCACGGCAGCATCCAGGCCATTCAATCCTGGCATACAGATCTCGCTGATCACCAGTTCCGGCTTAAGCCCTACCACAAGGCGAACCATCTCCGCACCGTCCTGGGCCTCCCCCACCACTTCTAAACCGGGCTTCTCCTCCAACAGGATCCTTAACCCCTCCCTGGTAACACCGTGTTGGTCTGCAAGAACTATGCGAACGGCCATGTCACCGAAAGGGCCGAAGCCATGTATAGATGCACTATAGGGGTCGACGACAACCAAATCAAGCAAGGTTATGCCTACGTGTCGGTGCGGATATGCCGATACAAGGCCGATTGACGAAGGATCAAGCTCCGCCCAACCTCTTGCGGATCATCTCAGCGATAACGGTGGGGTTTGCCTGCCCCTTTGTGGCCTGCATCACCTGGCCCACAAGGAAATTGAAGGCCTTCTGTGCCTTCTTGCCCTCAGAGCATGCCTCCTGAACGGCCTTCTGTTGCATGGAAAGTACCTGGTCGATGATGGATTCCAGCCTGCTACTATCAGCGATCTGCAATAGGTCCATGGACCTTGCCAATGTCATCGGGTCCTGTCCAGTGGCGATCATCTGTTCAAGGATCCGCACGCCACTGGTGGCATTGACCTTGCCTTCCTCGATCATACTCGCCAAGGTAGCCAGGTTCACAGGACTCAGTCCCAGATCTCCGACCGAGCAACCACGTTCATTGGCGACCCGCAGACCTACCTGGGTCAAGAGGTTGCACACCCGCTTGGGCCTGCCTCCTGCCTCTACGGCCTTGTCGAATAGGTCAGCACAGGACCTATCAGAGGTCAAGACGCCTGCATCGTACTCGCTCAGGCCGTATTGCTGCACAAACCTGATCTGACGCCTCAGCGGCAGCTCCGGCAACAGGGCCTTGATCTGGTCCAGCCACGAGGTGTTAATCACCACAGGCACAAGGTCTGGGTCCGGAAAGTACCTATAGTCCTCGGCCTCCTCCTTCTGGCGTTGGAGGACCGTGACCTGTCTGACATCGTCCCACCCCCTAGTAGTCTTATTGCCTGAGGTCATGACCTGGCCAGACTCAAGAAACTCTTGAACCTGCCGATCCGCCTCGTATCTAATGCTCGCCTCCAGGGCCCTGAAGCTATTGAGGTTCTTTATCTCCACTATGGGCGTCCTGAAGGCCTGTCCGTCAGTCTCGATCCTGAGGTTCACGTTTGGCTCGAATCTCATGTGCCCCTTCTGCATATCCGCCTCAGAGACGCCCAGATATCGGACGATCCTCTGCAGCTCAACAGCCAGGGCCCTGGCCTGGGCAGCACTGGTAATGTCTGGTTCTGTGACTATCTCCAGCAGTGGGGTGCCGGCCCGGTTGAGGTCTACACAAGAGTAGGCCCCACCTGCATGGAGGTTCTTTCCTGCATCCTCCTCCAGGTGGACCCTACGTATCCTGACCTGCTTGATGCCACCATCATCCCCTTGGACCTCTATGAACCCGGCCTTTCCCAATGGCAGGTCATATTGGCTAATCTGATAGTTCTTTGGCAGGTCCGGATAATAGTAACCCTTGCGATCCCACTTGGTAAATGAGGCGATCTGGCAATTCAGTGCCATGGCTGCCAGTATCGCGTAATCAACCGCCTTCTTATTCAAGACCGGCAACGCCCCAGGAAGTCCCAGGCACACCGGGCAGACCAGGCTGTTAGGCGGTGCAGCAAACCTTACAGGGCAGCCACAGAATAGCTTGGTCTGTGTGCTCAGTTGTACATGGATCTCAAGACCTACAACTACCTGTACCTTCATACCGTCAAGCCTGCCGGGACCTGGCAGGTCCAATGGGCGCCTTTCTCTAATATCCTGGCGATACGCAACAATCTGCCCTCGCTGAAGGCCGGTCCGAGCAATTGCACCCCAACAGGCAGCCCAGCTCCATCCAAACCTACAGGGATACTAATAGCCGGTATGCCTGCGAGGTTTGCAGGGATGGTATACACGTCGGCCAGATACATCTTCAGTGGGTCTGCAGCCATCTGGCCCAGGCTAAATGCCGTAGTAGGCGCAACAGGCATCAATATGGAATCGCACTGTCCAAGAGCGGCAAAGATCTGTTGTCTGATCAGGTTCCTGACCTTCAGTGCCTTTAGGTAGTATGCATCATAATAGCCACTGGACAGGGCATAGGTACCCAGCATGATCCTGCGCTTGACCTCCTTGCCCAGGCCCTCGGCACGTGATCTGGTATAGACCTCCATGCAATCCCTTGCGGCAGGGCTACGATAGCCGTAGTGGACCCCGTCATATCTGGCCAGATTGCTGGAGGCCTCTGCAGTGGCAATGATGTAGTAGGTGGCCACTGAATAATCCAATGCAGGGATCTCTAGTTCCACCACCTCGGCCCCCATCGCCCTATATGTATCAACCGCCCGGCCAATGGCCTGTCTAATAGGCAGGTCCGCCCCTTCAGTAGCGCCCTTGACCAGTCCAATCCTAAGGCCATCTATCGGCTGGTCCAACCGGGCAAGTAGATCCTCATCAGGCACTATCTCTGGAGGGACGCTCGTACTATCCTTGGGATCATGGCCACCGATCACATTCAACAGCAAGGCACAGTCCCGCACAGACCTGGCGAGCGGACCTATCTGGTCAAGGCTAGAACCATAGGCCACCAGCCCAAAACGGGATACCCTCCCATATGTGGGCTTCAGTCCCACAACCCCACAGAATGCGGCAGGTTGCCTGATGGAGCCACCAGTATCAGATCCCAGTGCACCGAAACACATCCTGGCAGCAACGGCAGCAGCAGAACCGCCGCTGCTGCCACCAGCCACACGCCCAAGGTCCCATGGATTGTGGGTCGGGCCAAATGCGGAGTTCTCTGTAGTGGAGCCCATCGCAAACTCATCCATGTTGGTCTTGCCGATAATAATTGCGTCAGCTCGCATAAGTCTTTCAACCACTGTCGCATTGCAGGGGCTGCGGAAATTGGCAAGTATCTTAGAACCGCAGGTGGTGGGCCCAAAGGTAGTGCAGATATTATCCTTGACAGCGATAGGTACCCCAGCCAAGGGCCCAACCTTGTCACCAGCTTGTATCCGCCTGTCCACATCCCTGGCCTGGTCCAAGGCCTGTTGCTGAAAGACGGTCAGGAAGGCACCGATCTTCTGATTGTACTTATCTATGGCCTCCAGACAGGCCGATGTGGCCTCAAGACTGCTGACCTGCCTGGTCCTGATCGCCTCAGCAAGTGCAAGGCAATCCATCTGAAGGATGGCATCCAACATCGCTCCTCTTGCTAGGGCCCAAGCCCTTCTTCAAGTATGGGCGGGACCTTAAAGAGGTCTCCATCCCTATCAGGTGCATTCTTGAGGGCCTGGCCAGGATCCAGCCCAGGCTGGATCTGGTCTTCCCTGAGGCGATTTGTAATGGGCAGGCAATGGGCTAAGGGCTCAATGCCCTCTGTGTCTAAGAGATTGATCTTGTGGAAATACTCTAAGATCGCACAAAGCTGGCCTGTAAACTCCTTTACCTCTTGTTCTGATAGCTCCAGCCTTGCCAGCGAGGCCACCTTTCTGACCAGGGCCTTATCGATGAGGTTGTCCATGCCCCTAGACAGCGGCCTTCTCTTGCTTTGGCCTTCTTGGAGGCTTTACCACCAGTCCCATCCTCATGGCCTTGGTGGAGACCCTGATCCGCCTAACCGTGCCACCAATCAGGGCCCTGACCCGCTGCAGATTGGGCTTGAACTTTCGTTTTGCGATGCCGGTGACCTTCTTACCAACACCGCCCTGCCTCTTGGCCTTACCTCGCCTAGTGATGCTCCTGCCAATAGAGACTCGCTTGCCAGTAAAGTAACAGGCCCTTGCCATTCGATACTCCTATCTTAACCTGAAGAATCTACGTGCCGTAAGCAACTTATATTACACACTTGGTCCGGACTTATCAAGCGTCGCCTCCAGCGTTGATCTCGTGAAGTCAAACCGTTCCGGTGTAACTATGTGCCCTGAGCCTGGGACTGGCCTGTGACAGATGGCCCAGAGACCATTGAACCTGCAAGGAAACAGTGCAGCGTCCTTGTCCTCGGGTGGGAGTATCATTCCATAGCGTTCGAAATGCCTAAAGTCACGGGTCAGGGCCAACGACACACCCGGTCCGCCCCTCGAACAGGATGTATAGACCTCCGCGTATCTTTCCAGCTCCGGGACCCAGGTGATGCGAGGGTCCTCTATGCCCCAAACCTCTTCCGGATATCTTTGGCGGTCTGGAACAAGTGTTGGTGCTGGGTCAATGGTCCATTGGGAAAGCCCATCTGGCGACCATGCTGCGCACAGATGAGATATGCCACTCCTGTCCTCTACCCTTGCCAGCAACAGTACCTGTCTGCTGTCCACCAGCCTCGTCGCGCCAGGATTAAAGACGCTGTTGCACGGATAGGGCCAGTCCGCTGCCTTCAGTATAGGATTGGCAGCATGACGCCTAAGCAACTCCTGGTAATCGCGATGCTGTCCCATGAGCTTGCCACCCCGTAGCCCAAAGGTCAACCTATCCCAAAAAGGTTACCTCACAGAGATTCCTACCTCAACTCAGTCACTATCTCTTCTTGTGGTATTCGGCCTCTTGGAGGGCACCACTTTAGCCACGGAGTCATTTGAGACCGTGCAGGCTGGGCTTATCTTCGCTCACCCCGTCGGTATCCACCAACTGACATACACGCCCATCCATCTCCTCCTTAAGCTCGTACATGGTCAGCAGACTCAACAACCAGCATATAGTGGACTCCGCCCCGCAGTTCTCGTTTACCCTGTCCGGATGCAGACCATCATAACAGGCACCTGTGCTCTAGTCATAGAGCGATACAGAAAGGTCGTTGGATCCCAGGAACCATTCAAAGGCCTTCCGGGCATCCTGAAGCCAGACCCGCTCGCCTGTGGCCCGGTACGCAGCCAGACACGCATCCAGTGTGACTTGTACCTCGATCGGCTGCTGGTCGAACCTTGCACGCACTTGCCCCTTGGCATACCATCCATTTGTCCCGATGGGCACAAAATGTCCTCTCTCACATGTCTGGATCTGGGCCAGCCATCGCAAGGAGTTTAGGCCTGTCCGCAACATAGCTTCATTGCCCAGGTAGTGCCCGGCCTCTATCAGGGCCTGTGGCAAGCGTGCATTTGCATAAGTCAATTGTGCCTCGGGCCACGGCCAGTCGGCTTCGGCCTGAGAAAACCGCTCCAGAAGGCGACCAGCCAACTCCTGTAGGAGTCGCCGGTACCCCGTAGCAACAGGGTGTGGCTTAGGTGAATGGCTCCGCTCCAGAACGACCTTGTCGAACAGATTCAGATACTCCCTGGCCACCTCTGGCCAGATCATCCTACGGCCGTATTGGTATGCCTTCTTCCGCATGGCATGTCTGGAGGTCTCGTCCGCCAGGAGTTCGCACAAGATCTGGGCCAATTGCTTGGCGTCCCTGAAGCCAAACAATCTGCCTCTACCTTCGGCCAACAGCTCTTGGGCATACTAATAAGGCGTTGAGACCACTGCCTTGCCCATCCCGACGGCGTATGCTAGGGTACCAGAGGTAATCTGGGCCTCATTCAGGTATGGAGTAACGTATATATCGGTCGCGCCCAGGTACTCGCACAACTCTTCCAGTGAGACAGCGGTTTACGAACCTGACGTGGTCAGAAAGACCATACTGGCGGACCATCCGCATCAATTGGTGCCTGTACTGCTCACCCTATTGTTGGCGGATATGAGGATGCGTAGCGCCTAACACGATGTACAGGACCTTTGGGAACTTATTGACCACATCTCGGAGGGCCTCGATAACAGTCTCAATCCCCTTGCCTGGCCCGATCAGGCCAAAGGTCATAACAACCAGCCTCCCCTCAGCCCCTAACTGATCCTTGTAGAAGTTGGGATCTAGGAAGGGTACATCTGGAACGCCGTGTGGGATAAGGGTGATCTTGTGACAAGGCCCACCATAAACCTCCTTCAACAAGGTCTCTGCCTTGTGCGCCATTACAACTACCCGATCTGATACCTCCAGGAGTTCATCCATTACACACCTTTGATCTGGATTAGGCTCCTTTAGGACCGTATGTAATGTCACTATGATCGGGCTCCTTATCTGACGTAGCAGAGGCAGCAGGTGGCGGCCAGCCCTTCCACCAAAGATCCCCTACTCATGTTGGATGCAGACAACGTTGGGTCGATGCAGATTGATAAAGTCTGAAGCTGTATCATATTGTTCCCGGTCATTCTGAGGTATCTCGAAGCACACACGGGCTGGATAGGCATAGCCAGGATTGTCCGTCATGGCCACGACCCTACAATCAAGGCAGGGGGCTGCCCGCGTCATCGACTCACACAGGTCAGCCGTAAAGGTGGCTATCCCGCACTGCCGGGGTATATACGTGCCAACTACGATCACTCTCCGCGTTGCGTACGTCCTTGCCTTGTCGCCCATCTAACCACCTGTTATTCCCACTAAGTCGCTCCCTTGATCTAACACAATCGATCACAGATACGTAGAACCCAGATCCGCCCATCGGGATTATCAATAGCCCGATCCCTGGCATCTGTTCAACCAGCCTTTCCAGGCCGACCCTGCCCAATCGCCCTCTTGAGCATGGCCACCTCCTTGGCAGATAGCCTCCTCCAAAGGCCCATCCCAAGCCCCTTTATGCCCAATGGCCCCAGTGCCTTCATCCGCACATCAACAACGTCCAGCCCTACCCTCAATAGCAACTGGACTACGTGGCACCTCATCCCAGGACCTACCTCGATCTCCATCACAGACCGCTTCTGGTTACAGGCAAAGACATGCACATTGGCCACCTGTGATCGGCCATCTGGGAGGAATGCCCCCTTCTTTATCCTCTCTATGTGTGTGGCATTGACTGGTCCTTTGACCGTAACGCTGTAGACCCTCTTGACGGGGCAGGACCTGCTGGAAAGTGCCGACACCAATTGCCGGTCATTTGTCAGCAGCACCAGGCCACTGGCCTCCTGCTCCAGGGCATTAGCAGGTATGACCCTTGGGCTGCTAGGCACCAGGTCACAGACCGTCTGCCTACCATAGGGGTCGCGTTCCAGACACAAGACGCCCTTGGGCTTGTTGACTAGGTAATACACTAGGTTGGCCAGCCCCACCTTCCTGCCCTTGACAGTCACCACGTCGGCCTCTGGATCCACAAACGCAGGGAGACCAGTGACCCTCTGGCCGTTTATCTGCACCAGCCCATCGAGGATCAACTGTTCGCAATCCCGTCTCGAGCCTAGCCCAGCAAGTGCAAGGAATCTATGCAGACGCATCCGAGGCATACTATCGGAACCATCCCTTTATCGCATAGCCACCGTAGACCACCACAGCACAGGCGGCCACCCAGGCCAAGCCAGCTATCTGAAATGGCCTATCCCGCAGGATAAACCCTACTGGATCAGGATACCTGCCTGACTGCATCGCCGCGCTGAATCTAAATACACAGAACAAGACTAGTGGGACCGTGTAGACAAGGGCATTGGTCCCAAACAGCCCAGCAGTCCTCTGGTCCATGGCATACAACAGGAAGCAGATGATGGCCAGGCCACTTGTCACATCCAGCATATGGCCAAGTAGCTCAGGGCTGTAGTCAGCCAGCACCTGCCTGTAGGCAGACCCGCCATCCCCAAGCTGTGTCACCTCTGCCCTCCTCTTACCAAAGGCCACAAACAGGGACAATGCAAACGTGCATATCATCAGCCATGGGGATATGGCCACGCCTACGGCCACAGCCCCTGCTGCTGCCCTCAGGCACACGCCCAGACTTATGACCATGCAATCCAGTATCATGACCCTCCTAAGGACAAGGGTGTACAAGACCATAAGGACGATATACGCTACTATTAAGATCGCGACCTGCCAACGCACGAGCATCCCGGTCAGGATCCCAAGGCCTGCCAGGCCAATGGCCAGCATGGCCGCTTCGCGGACCTGCACCTGCCCTGATGCCAAAGGCCTAGAACGCTTCCAAGGGTGTAGCTGATCATAATGCCGGTCTAGGATGTCATTGAATACATAGACCGCTGAGCTAGCGGCACAGAACGCCGCAAACGCCATGCTCGCCTGCCAAACGGCATGTGCAGCCTGGTGCACTGGACCAGAGAGCCGCCTGCCGAAGATCAGGCCGGCAAATATAAAGGCGTTCTTGATCCAGTGTGAGGTCCTTAACAGTTGTAGGTACGTATTAACCATGGCGATCCGCAAGCTATTAAGGATAGGCCGATACCTGGACTATCGCAAGTTATATCCTCGTCTGGGTTTACATCCTTGACAGCAGGGCCAGTAGTTGTTAAAGACAAACACGCAGCGCTCGTAGCTCAATTGGATAGAGTATCGGTCTACGGAACCGATGGTTGCAGGTTCGAGTCCTGCCGAGCGCGTTTGGGGGATCTAACTAGGAGGAACCACGAAGACCATAGCAATAACATGCTTGCTGTTGTGCTGTAGCAATGTGTTCATGACCTTTGCCTGGTATTGGCACCTGCGGGGCCTGGCGAACCGGCCTTGGATCTTTGCGGCATTGGTCAGTTGGGGTATCGCATTCTTTGAATACCTCATACAGGTCCCTGCCAATCGAATAGGACATCAGGAGCTGAGCGTAGGCCAGCTCAAGATCATCCAGGAGGTCGTGACCTTGAGTGTGTTTGTACCATTCTCAGTGCTTGTGATGAAGGAGCCGATCACCTGAGACTATCTGTGGGCAGGCCTTGCCATATTAACGGCGGTCTTCTTTGTGTTCCGCCGAAAGCTAGGTGGCTTCTAAGGCACAAACGCCCCCTGGTAATGCCTGATCTGTGGTTGTCCCTTCTGGCCCACGGCTATAGCCACCACGTCGCACCGCATGGGCATCTCAGGTAGCCTCTGTTGCCTGAGGAAACCTGCCACTGCCCTGCGTATCCGCTGCCTCTTGGCATATGTGACCGCCGCCTCCACAGGCTGGAATCGTTCATCCACGCGGGTCTTCACCTCCACAAACACCAACACCCCATCACGATCGAGCATCACAAGGTCGATCTCGCCAAACCTGGACCTTAGGTTGCGGGCTATGGTCTTGAAGCCCTTACGTCTGAGTAATCCCTCAGCCTTGCGCTCGCCCCACCTACCGAGCCTTTGCGGATCTGCCATTAGTGAACGCCTGGTCCACCACATAGGCAAAGGCCCGGGCCGGACCTATCAACTGCCGGCAGTGTGCTCGCTATGCCGCTTGCGGAGCTTTGCAGACTTGCCGCTCCGTTGGCGTAGGAAGTAGAGCTTTGCCCTGCGGACCCGACTTGACCGGACAGGCTCTATATCAAGGACGTTTGGACTGTGTATGGGGAAGATCCGCTCTACCCCTTCGCTTCCGACCACCCTGCGGACCGTTACCATCTCATTTATGCCACGGCCCTTTCGAGCAATAACCGTACCGGTGAAGACCTGTGTCCTCTCCTTATCCCCCTCCTTTATCTTGAAGACCACATCCACAGTATCACCGATCTCGAAGTAAGGTACCTGCTTCTTGAGGCAGGTGGCCTCAACAGCATCTATCAGGTCTGTACGCACAACTAGTCTCCTAAACGTCCAACAAACGAATGATCCGAAGGATGATGATACTATACCGGCTTGGCAGCCCACAGGCAAGTCCTTTCCAACCGTTGACGTGGCAGCCAGCTAGGCTATGATGAAGGTTCTTGGCCAGGTTTTTGGAAAGGATGACTATGGGAAAAGGTGACAAGAGGACCAGACGTGGCAAGCTCTTCAGGGGCACGTACGGCAAATCGAGGTCGCGCAAGAAAAAACCGGCCAAATCAATGCCCGGCCAGGCCCCTGCCGTTGAGCCAACAAAGGCCTGACCGCTTCTGGGGCACCACGCGCAGAAGGACCATCCAATGAAGGTCTGCTTCCAATGGCTCAATGACTTCGTGCAGATCGGTCAGGATCCTGAGCTTGTGGCAAGGATACTCACCGACAGGGGACTCCAGTGCGAGTCCATCCACCCCTTTGGCACAGATTGGGTCTTGGATGTGGAGGTCACAAGCAACCGGGGGGACTGCCTGGGCCTGATAGGGATCGCCAGGGAACTTGCTAGCGCAACAGGTCAGGCCCTCCGTTTGCCCGAGCCAATACTAAAGTACTCTGACGTAGATACCTCCGAGATCGTATCAGTGGAGATCCAGGAACCATCCCTCTGCAGGCGCTATACGGCAAGGGTGATCCAGGGCGTAAATGTAGGTCCAACACCCGATTGGATGCGGCAGAGGCTGGAGGTAGTAGGGATCCGCTCGGTCTGCAACATCGTGGACGCCACCAACTACGCCATGATAGAGACGGGCCAGCCCCCACATGCCTTTGACCTGGAAAAGATAGCTGGTGGCAGGATCATCGTCCGCAGGGCAAGGGCCGGGGAATCCATCGTCAGCATAGACGGCACTGTTTGTAGACTCGACCCAAGCATGCTGGTGATCGCTGACGCATCTAGCCCAGTGGCCATTGCCGGGGTGATGGGCGGCAAGGCCACCGAGGTAAGCGACACTACAAAGGCGATACTCTTGGAGGATGCATTCTTCGACCCTGTTGCCGTAAGGACCACCGCCAGGAGGCTGGGCCTGGCCTCGGAGGCTGCGTACAGGTTTGGCAGGACCGTGGACATTGAGAAGATCGATTGGGCATCGGCCCGCACGGCGGAATTGATCCTGCAGGTTGCAGGCGGGAAGGTCTGCAGAGGGGTAGTAGATGTATACCCAGACAGACCAAGGCCGGTCCAGGTGTCCCTCAGGCCACCACGTGCCGCTGCCATACTTGGGATGGAGATCCCTGTAGAGAAGATGCTTGCCATCCTAGGTAGCCTCGGCTTTGCCCCTGTTGTGCAGGGCCAGAGGATCATCTGTACGGTACCATCCTGGCGGAGTGACGTATCAAGGGAGATTGACCTGATAGAGGAGGTGGCGCGTTGCTACGGATATGACAAGGTACCCACTAGACCCACCTTACAGATAAGGCCGACCAGACCGGACCAGCTCCAGCAGCTCTGCCTGGCCATAGGGCAGTTCCTGCATGGCTGCGGTTTCTATGAGGCAATAAACGTGGACCTGATCAGTCAGGACCTGGCCAGGCTCTTTGCAGAGGATGGGGGATACCTGACGGTAAGGGATCCGGCAGGTAGGCCCAATACCGCCCTGAGGCCTACACTACTAGGCTCATTGGTGACTGCCTTGCGGACGAATCTCTATGCCAAGAACCTGCCATGCAGGTTATATGAGATTGCATCCACATTCACCTGCCAGGCTGGCGGTAAGCACCCCATCGAGAGGCTGAAGCTTGGCCTTATAGCTGATGCCGATCTGAGGCTATTGCGCAGTGCCATTGAAGGGGCTGTCCGGGCGATCGTGCCCAAGGCCTCAGTGGAACTTGTGCAGGCAACCTACCACTGGGCACAGGTCGGCGCTGCCATTTCGGTAAACGGCATCATCGTTGGGAAGGCAGGGATACTGGGCCAGAGGATAAAGGAGGCCATGGATATCAAACACATCTGGCCTGTATGTGCAGAGATAGACCTGCAGGTCTTATTAGAGATGCCCAGGGCAAGGCCACAACTGGAGCCCATCCCTAGGTTCCCTGCCATCGTCAGGGACCTGTGCCTGTTGGTGGATACGGATGTCTCGTGGGCAAGGATCGAATCCGTTATCAGACGCAATAGCCCACCTGAGCTTGAACAGGTCAGGTTTGTAGATCTCTACCTAGGAAAGGGTGTACCTGAAGGGAAGAAGAGCCTGACCTTGTCCTTGCGTTTTAGGGACAAGGACGGCACACTCCAACACCAGCAGGTAGACGCCTACCAACAACGCATCCTTGAATCGCTGGGCAGCGAGTTAGGGGCCAGACTCCGCGGGCCTACAGAATAGGCGGATTTTGCCCTTTAGGTATCCTGGGCCTATTGCCGATGTATTATACCGAAAGGCCGTGTTGGCTTGACAAGCGGGGTGGGTTCTGATAGGTTATAGTTTGTAGGCTACCCCTGCGGTGTACGCCAAGAAGGCACAGATTTGAAAGAACCGATACCCGTACTCAGGGGAATCCTGCCTTGGTGGCGGCGAATGCCTGGCAACAGGAATCAATGCCTCAAGTAAGGATTGCCCACCTGGATGTAATGGGTTCCTTTCAACGAGCCCTTCTAGCGGCAAGCGCGGAGGTCAGCCGACAACTTAGAGGCCTGCCTAGCAGGCCTTTTTTCTTCAAACCCCGCCATCTGATGCCAATTCTCGGCCAATGCAATTAAGCCCATATGGGGGTGTGTCGATGTAAGCCTACAGCAAGGTCTTGGTGGAAGGACCTAAACTGGCCTTGTACTTTTGGAGTTTGATGGATGCCGATAATAAGGAGCCTAACTGTCTTACCTGCACTACCCGAACCACTCAAGGATCTGGATACCATTGCCAGGAACCTTTATTGGTCCTGGCAGCCAAGGTCGAAGGCCTTGTTCGAACGCATAGACCCTCAACTGTGGCGGGAATGTGGCCATAACCCCATCAGGTTACTAGGTACTGTCTCGCAACAAAGGCTTGAGGCCCTGGCAGGGAGCCAAGGCTTCCTGCACCTGCTCAGTCAGGCAAAGGAGGAGCTGAGATCTTACCTCAAAGGACCGACGTGGTTCCAGAAGGTATGCGGTGGGCCTCAAGATCCGTTAATCGCCTACTTCAGTGCAGAGTTCGGCCTGCACGAATGTCTGCCACTCTACGCAGGAGGTCTGGGCATACTGGCTGCTGACCACCTCAAGAGTGCATCGGACTTGGGCGTGCCGATCGTAGGTGTAGGGCTGTTCTACCACAAGGGGTACTTCAGGCAACAGATCAACATCGATGGTTGGCAACAGGAGGTCTACCAGGACTACGATCCATACACCATGCCCATGGACCTGGTCCGGACCGAAGGCGGCAGTCCATTGACTGTGGGCGTGGAATACCCTGGCAGGACCGTCTGGGTCCAGATATGGTCAGTAGCGGTCGGCAGGGCCAAGCTGTTCCTGCTGGATACAAACATCCCTGCCAATTGCCCTGCAGACCGTATGATTACCAGCACCCTCTATGGCGGGGATAGGGAATTGCGGATCAGGCAGGAGATCTGCCTAGGGATAGGTGGCGTAAGGGCCTTGGCGGCCATGGGGCTGGAGCCCACCGTCTACCACATGAATGAAGGACACGCCGCCTTTATGGCCCTAGAACGCATCAGGATCCTCCGCCAGAAGGCCAACCTTGACTTCGACCAGGCAGCAGAGATCACAAAGGCAAGCAATGTTTTTACCCTGCATACACTGGTGAAGGCCGGGCTTGACGAGTTCTCTGTAGAGCTGATGGACAAGTACTTTGCAGATTACATACTGCAGCTCGGCCTGACCAGGACCCAGTTCCTCTCCTTGGGTCGGATGTTACCGGATGACGATTCAGAGCCCTTCAAGATGCCTGTCCTGGCCATGAAGCTCAGCGGCTATGTCAATGGAGTCAGCAAGCTGCATGCTGAGGTTAGCAGGGGTGTGTGGGGTACGTTATGGCCTGGGCTGCCTGCAGATGAGGTGCCTATAAAGGCCATCACCAATGGAGTACATCTGCCCACCTGGGTGGCACCGCCGATCGCAGAGCTCTATGAGCAGTATATTGGACCAGGCTGGTCTGAGACGGTCCTGGACTCCAGCGGATGGGAAGGTATCTACCAGGTCCCAGATATCGAGATCTGGTCCGCACATCAAAGGTGCAAGAAGCAACTAATCCAGGCCGTTCGAGAGGCACTGAGGGCCCAGATGGCAAGGAGGGGGGCCTGCCGTAGCGATCTACAACTTGCGCACGAGGCCTTGGACCCTGATGTGCTGACAATAGGCTTTGCCAGGCGATTTGCTGGATACAAGCGAGGTGACCTATTACTGCGGGACCAACAAAGGTTGCAGAGGCTAGTTACTGATCCCAACACCCCCATCCAGATCGTCTACGCAGGCAAGGCCCACCCCAGGGATAACGAGGGCAAGGAGATCATCCGCAATATCGTCAGGTTTGCATCCTCGCCACAGGTCCGAAGGAGGATAGCGTTTCTGGAAGACTATGACATGCACATCGCCCGCCTGCTGGTCCAGGGTGTGGACGTGTGGCTCAACAATCCCCGCCGCCCGATGGAGGCCAGTGGCACCAGCGGCATGAAGGCTGCGGCAAATGGTGTATTGAACCTCAGCACCCTGGATGGCTGGTGGTGCGAGGGCTACTGCCCCCAATGCGGGTGGGCGATCAGTCCAGCCCCTGCGAACCAACCTGTCGATTATCAAGATCAACTAGAGGCACAGGCGATCTTTGAGTTGCTGGAGCGGGAGGTCATCCCACTTTTCTACACAAGGGGAAGCGATAACCTGCCCAGGGCCTGGATCCAAAGGATGAAGCATACCATCAGGCATATTGCACCACGGTTCAGCACGCACAGGATAGTAGCCGAATACGTGAGGAGGTTTTACAACCCTGCAGCAGCCAGGTGGAGGCACCTGACTAGTGACCAGCTCGAAAGGGCCAAGGCCCTAGTCCAGTGGAAGGCCAACCTCAGGAACAGGTGGCAAGAGATGGCCATATGCGACGTCCAGATCGCCCTGCAAGAGGGTCAAGGTCCAAGGCCATTGGACCCAAGGCAGCCACAGATTCGGGCAGGCTCAAGACTGAATGTAAAGACACTGGTCAGGCTTGGCCAGATCCTGCCAACCGATGTCTCAGTGGAGCTGTATTATGGTCCACTGGATTCCTGGGGCAATATAAGGCAAGGCAGGCCCATCCCTATGCAATACCAGATGCCTGACGGCCAGCCAGGGACCTATTGGTTCAGCCAGACCATAGGCTGCGATTGCAGCGGCAGGCAAGGTCTTGCCATCAGGATCCTACCGAACAATCCGGACCTGTGCACAAGGTATGAACCAGGCCTGATCCTATGGGAGGGCAGCGCCTAGTAGCCCCTACCTCTGGCCGTAATAGGCACTGCTGCCATGCTTGCGGAAGAAGTGCCTGTCCAGCAAGGCCTGATCTATAGGTGGCCTGCAGGGACTAAGTTGTTCTACCCCCAATGCCATCGCCGCAACCTCCTCCAGAACGATGGCATTCATGACCGCATCGAATGCATCCTTACCCCAGGTAAAGGGCCCGTGGTTGGCCACAAGGACCGCCGGCATATGCATCGGATCGAGGCCCACAAACCTGCTGACTATGACCTTACCTGTATTGAGCTCATAGTCGCCGGTGATCTGGTCAGGGGTCATAGGAGGTGTGCATGGTATGGGGCCGTAGAAATGGTCCGCATGCGTAGTGCCCAGACAAGGTATGTCCTTGCATGCCTGGGCCCATATGGTGGCATTCCTAGAATGGGTATGGCAGATCCCCCCGATCTTTGGGAAGCCGCGGTATAGCTCCAGATGTGTTGGTGTGTCGGAGGAGGGCCTCAGCCTCCCGTCAATCTGACGACCAGACAGATCCACTATCACGATCTTGTCTGCAGTAAGCTGGTCGTAATCCACCCCAGAAGGCTTTATTGCCACGACCCCTGCCTGTCGATCGATCTGGCTGACATTACCCCACGTCAAGACCACAAGCCCATGTTCAACAAGGGCAAGATTGGCCTTGCAGACGTGTTCCTTAAGCCTGTCGTACATACCTATGCTTTGGTGACCTGCTCCTTTATGGCTAGCAGGTCCTTCATCACGTTATACAGGCATGCAGTGTGGTCCTTGACGCCAAAGGCGTCGTGCAGTTGCTTATAAAGGCCATAGAGCTGTTGGTATATGCGGTGATTGGCCATATTTGGGGTATAGACCTTCTCCTTGAGCCCGCACATGGCCTTCTGCGCATCTGCAAAACTGCGGTGCGCACCACCAACAACTGCACCAGCGATGGCAGTCCCTAGGGCACAGGTCTGGGCGGAACGACTTATCTTCATCTGCCTGCCAGTGACATCTGCATAGATCTGCATCAACAATGGGTTCTTCTCAGCAATGCCACCACAGTTGATGACCTGCTGGACCTTGACGCCGTATTCCTCGAACCTGTTGATGATGGTCAGTGCACCGAATGCGGTGGCCTCTATCAGGGCCCTATAGATCTCGGCAGGCTGTGTTAGCAAGGTCTGGCCCAGTATCAGACCTGTGAGCCTCTGGTCTACAAGGATGGTCCTGTTGCCGTTGTTCCAGTCAAGGGCAAGCAGCCCAGACCGGCCAGGCCTGAGCTTGGCAGCAGCCTTTGTCAGTGCCTCGTGTGAGCCAAGTTTAT
Organism: Sedimentisphaerales bacterium; assembly: GCA_029907605.1. Classification (GTDB taxonomy): domain Bacteria; phylum Planctomycetota; class Phycisphaerae; order Sedimentisphaerales; family Anaerobacaceae; genus DTPU01. Next base: position 224 of record JARYLO010000046.1, on the reverse strand, counting down.
CACCGCCAGGCCTGATCTCATTGACAAACCAATTGAATATGTCCCCTACTGCCGATTGGCCTGCCTCAAGACCCCAATAACCAGGCAGTATGGAACCATCCACAATGCCACATATGCCAGGCACATCAGCGACCTTCTCTGTGTTGGGCCAGACGGTCATGTCACAGGTGCTGGTCCCTATGATCTTGACCAACGTGCCCTTGCATACCCCAGCACCTACGGCC
>JARYLO010000045.1 GCA_029907605.1 Sedimentisphaerales bacterium | reverse complement strand
CCTGATATGTGATCATCCTTTTGGCCAGCCTATCAGGCACCCTTGCTGGCAGATGGCCTGGGCCTGCCAACCTGCCTGTATGGTCCACAAGCCCGCTTTCTAGGAGGCAGGCCATCAGGTCCACTAGGCCACTTCCGCAGATCGAACGGGCAGGCCCACCTCCTATCGTGCCTACCTGCAGGTCCTGCTTGTCCACCCAGACCCTCTCGATCGCCCCCTCAATGGCCCTGCTGCCAAAGGTGATGGTCGCACCCTCGAATGCCGGTCCAGCAGCGCAGCTGGCAGCCACAACCTGGCCGGCTGCAACAAGCAGCAATTCGCCGTTGGTACCTATGTCCAGGACCAGGGTCCCGTCTTGCGCCTTATCTATCCCTACGGCCAGCGCAACGGCCGTGGTATCCGCGCCTACAAAGCCTGCGATCGCCTCCACCACATACACCTGTCCTTCAGGGGCAATATGTAGACCCAACTGGGTGGCTGGCAGGTTGTGGGCCTCAAGCGAGAACGGCCTGTACGGGGCCTGCCCCAATGGTTCAACTGGAAGGCCCAGCAGCAGATGTGTCATGGTGGTATTACCAACCACGCAGGCCTGCTGGATCGACCCTGGCTGGATACCTGCATCTTCGGCGACCTGCAATATCAGGCGGTCTATGCACCGGACAACAGCCGCCTGCAATTCTGCCAACCCGGCAGGGGTTGATGCATAGTGTATCCTGCTGATTACGTCCACCCCAAAGGCGGTCTGGGGATTGAGCTCAGCGGCACTACCCAGCTCTGCACCGGTTGCAAGGTCATTCAATGAGACCGCAACCGTAGTTGTTCCTATGTCGCATGCTATGCCATACCCAACCTGCGTCAGTTCCAGGTCCAACTGCTGGGGATATGCCGGGCCCTTTGTTTGGATCTGCCCTCCAGATGTGGGTAAATAGACATCCAGGTCGTCAGAGACGCGGTATTGGCAGGCAAGGACCTGCCGCCTTTGCGGGCCTATCCGCACGGCACACCTTGCACAGGTACCGTTACCTCCGCACTCAGACCTTATCGGGATCTGGGCCCTGCGGGCTGCCTCCAGTATGGTCGTACCCACCTTTGCCTGGACCTTGACCTGTCCAGGGTGGAATACCAACCTGACCGTGCCCTCTTGCGGGCCCGAAACACTGGTGTTAGCTGCTGATCTTATGCCTTATTTTCCACCTAGTATGGCGCTTCTTGCTGCCGATCTTTCGCCTACGCCTCGGTTTACCCATCTTTTTTCTCCGACACAAGTCCCAAAAGTGAGTTGCCTTTGTTTGACGTCGGCCGGTATTATATATTTATCCTCATACACTGAAAGGGCAAATCGACTAGGCCTTTCTCTTGGAGCTGACATGATACAGTGCAAAGACTGCGAGTACTATCAGATTGGGCCAGACGACCGAAGGACCTTCACCTGCGACCCATTTGCCACGATCAAGGAACCCGAGTGCCTCGCCAAGTGGCAATTGATCCGCCTGGACATGCTGGTTGCCAGCTATCAGGGTATGCTGCAGTGGTACAGGAGGATCGCGCCGCTTACCGACAAGATGCTCAAGTACATGAAACGCGAGATCGAGGAGATGGAGGAGGGCGAGTCCTGGAAGTTCCAAGACGACTCTGATTCGGACTCCCACCCATTTGGGACAGATCCTGACGAGCCGCAAGGGCCCCAATAGGGAGTGCAAGGGCACCAGACCCGTTAGCAAGTATGGATAGTCTGTATACCGACAGCATCAAACGACTGATCGAGCAGCTCGGCCGGTTGCCTGGGATCGGACCTAAGAGTGCAGAACGGTTGGCCTTCTACATACTCCATACCTCTAAGGATGAGGCACTTGCCCTTGCCGATGCCATAAGGGCGGTCAAGGAACAGATACGGCCTTGCAAGGACTGTTTCAACCTGGCAGAGGGCCCTCTATGCCCGATCTGTGCTGATCCAAGGCGGGATCATAATACCATCTGCGTAGTAGAACAGCCAAAGGACCTAGTTGCCCTAGAGAAGACAGGGCTTTGTAACTGGGTCTACCACGTGCTGGGCGGGCATATCTGCCCCCTTGACGGGATAGGACCAGCGGACCTGACCATAGACAGGCTGATAGAAAGGGTCAGGTCTGGCCAGGTAAGGGAGGTGGTGATGGCGACAAATCCCACACTTGATGGTGATGGGACTGCCCTGCATATCGCCTCCTTGTTGCGAGGCCTACCTGTTAGGATCACAAGGCTCGCCAGGGGTCTGCCTGCAGGCAGTACCATTGAGTATGCAAACGATAAGGTACTTGCAGATGCCATCCTGGGCAGGCAGACCATCCAATAGGACTCCCTTTACCGGCCGAACCTGCTAGAATCTCCATTGGAGCCTTGCAAAGGCCATGCGACCAGGGGTATCGTGGGCGGTAAATGTGTCGCACTGCACAAATGCGTCGTGGGTTCTGTTGGCCAGGTCGAGCACTCCACACATAATTTCACCCCTGCCTGCAGCAAACTGCCTCGACAGTGTCAGGTCCAGCCTGTGGGAGATGGGGACCTGGCTTCTTACAGATGCACTGGCAAGGGTGGTATCAGTGAATCTATAGTTGATATTGGCAACCCACTTGCTCGGCATAAAGAGCCTCAACGTGGCACCTGCCTTGTGCCTTGCAGGGAACATCCCCCTGAGCAATTGGTCAGGCTGATCGGCCTCAAGATCGTTGTATGCATACCATGCAGAGGCCCTGAAGGTATCGGTATTCATGGCCAATTCGAATTCCACGCCTGAGGCAGTAGCCCCATCTATGTTGTCCATATAGTAATAGGTGGGGGCCAGGATACCGCCGCCTATCAGGTCTTCGAAGCGTTGTAGATAGAGATCTGCCCTGAAGGAGAGCCCACCATCAAGCCTACTAGCTAGACCGGCCTCTAAGGACCAAGTATGTTCGTTGTCCAGATCGCCTGGCGCGATCAGGTTGACGGCATAACCATCGAATGGTATTGGCACCCGCTGCACACTGACCCTTCGCAAGGCAATCAAGGGCGTGCGGAAGGCTCTGGCACAGGCAAGACGAAGCACATGCTGGCCTTGATCATCGAGGTTGTATAGTGATGCGACTCGAGCTGCCCAATCCAGTTGGGTCTCGGAGTACCAATCACCGCGTACCTGCCCCTCAAAGGTCAGCCTGCTTGTCGCATGCCAACGTTCTATGGCAAACAGGCCTGTCGAGTACTCATCGTAAGGCCTGCCGGCGAGCACATACTCTTGCGGCTGGCCGTCAATGGTATTGATGTGGGTCCAGCGGAGATAACCACCTATGGACAGATCGTGCCTTTCACCAAGACCAAGGTCCCATTGCCCTTCTACAGTGTTCTGGTGGGTGGTGTAGTGGAAGTAATTGGGCCTATTGGAATCCTGAAAGGTGCCAAACCACTGCAGATAGCCACTTGCATCCTGGCCCAGCTCGTGGTCTGCCCTGACAAACATCCTGAGCAGTTCGCTATGTATATCCCGCATAGGGAAATAACCCATCTGCTCAAAGTCACCTGCCTCAAAATGCGAATAACCCAGGCCAAAGGAAAACCGTGTGGTCTCTGATCTGTGGTACATCAGCTCTATATCTGATCGCCAATTGCGGCTAAAGTCCCGTACCTGGTAGGCATCGAGGCCGATCAAGGCATCCATAATGGGGCTACCAGTGAAAGACCTGTAATAGGCCTTGCCTTCCATCGCATCTAGGGATGACTTGGTGTCCTCGTAGCCCAGCGATGTCCTCCAGCTCCATCTGCCCACTGTATCTGCCCATCGGATGTGGGTATAGGAATCCCCAAACTCAGAAAGGTTCGTTGAGCCCAACCAGCCTTTGGGGGTCTGGTCAGGTCGCCTAGTGATGACGTTTATCACACCTGTCAGGGCATTTGCCCCCCATGCAGCGCCGCCAGCACCCCGCACAACCTCTATGCGATCGATATCCTCCGTAAAGACCGGTAGATTCCAATACTCTGGGCCGCCATATATGGGGTTGTCCATCAACCTACCGTCCACAAGTGACTGGACGCGATCTGAAGAGAGTTCATGTAGGCCCCTAACGCCTATTGCATAGCTGTACCGATTGAACCTAAGCACATCCATACCTGTGGCGAATTGCAGGACCTCAGGGATGTTGGTCAGGCCACTATAGTGTATGTCCTCTGCCGTTATTACCGTTACAGGTACTGCTAGCTGGCCTATCTTCTGTGATGTACGCGAGGCAGAGACCACCTCCACCTGGAGCAACTCCTCCAGGGACATCTCGAACAATTCCCTATATCTATCCTCGGCAGCCCGTGTGCCTACTGCCAATAGGACATGTCCCAATAGGCCGATCAGCTTGACAGGTCGATGTCCAAGCATGGTTAGAGGCCCCCAAAAGCTCTAGTACCCATCCTGCCTATCGATTTACAGACCTTTATGATAGGACATCGCCGTTATCGGCAGGTCTTCCAGGGAGGTTAATAAGACTTTGACTAGGTCTTGGAGGCCGGTGCCCTGCAGCCAGCAAGGAAGGGTCCTGGGTCAACAGTCATCTTGGATTGACTGCCTGCCCTTCTTGAGCTTCAAGCCTTGAATGGAGGTATCTAAAGACCGCCTCCTTTGCAGGCCTTACGCCATCTGTATCTGGTATCGTATCGGCCAATCGCTCCAGGTAGCGGTCTGCGGCAAGCAACTGGAGACTATGGAGGAAGTTTATGTCATAGACCCAGCCCAACTGCATGAGTTTTAGGTCGCTGAGCGTCTGGATCTGGTCTGCATTGACCCTGCGGCCCTCTCTTAAGGCAGCAACTAGCGTGGGATTGCACCTAGGCTCATCTGGCAGCCTTACCCCCAGGTCCAATAATCCATCCCCTGCCGTCCCCTCGTAAAGGGGAAGTACGATCCTGTATATATCCAGCTTGTCACAATCCCTGACCATAAGGGTGATAAGGGAGGCCTGTTCTGATAGGCCTGTGGGTATCTGGGGGCCAATTATGGTATCTGACTGCAGTCAGGATGGTATGGCTGGCGTGTCTATCGAGCCTGGATAGTACCCCATATCGTCGCAGGACCTCCACCCCAAGCCTACCGTGGTTGATGCTATGGGCATCCATGAAGGTCCTATAGGATGCAAACTGCTCGAACCTGCCCACGTCATGTAGCAGGCCTGCCAATCGTGCAACAGGGATCAGACCGACCTCTAGACCCAACTGCCGGCCGAGGCGTACCATCAAGGCTGCCCTGTGACAATGGACCTGCTTACACCTGATGTTTGCCTCCACATACGGCCCGTGGCCCAAAAAGGCCTCTACGTATAGATCAAACCATCTGCATATGTCAGCTACTAGCCTATCCATATTGAGCCCATCCTTCATAAAGTCTAGTTCGCAGGGGCAATAGTGCAATAGCACGCCAGCCCATAGGCAAGGACCTCAAGATGCCACTGCCTCCTGGGCTTGCATCCCAATGATCCAGACCTACGGATAGACCAAAAGGTTTAGCTGTATCGGCTTGATGGCCCGGAGATATCTTTTCTTGACAGTCGGGCCTGTAGCATCGCATAATTGTTGGTTCCTTGCCCGCCGGGATCGGCATGCAGCAAGGTCATGTGTGGTTAGGGTATTGGAGTTTCAGATGCTTCCAGCAAAAAAAACGTCGCATAGCCGTAGCCGGACCCGCAGGGCCCACAAGGCCCTCAGGCCGGCCCACTACTCATTGTGTCCAAAGTGCAGCCAGGCAAAACTACCCCACGCTGCATGCCTAAACTGCGGATATGTCAATCCGCAGATCACCCTGAAACTGGCCAAAGAAGAGGAACAGGCATAGAACATGCGGATAGCATTGGATGCAATGGGCGGGGATTTTGCCCCGGATGCAATCATAGACGGGGTGATAGACGCACAACAGCACCTGGATGCAGACGACCAGGTAATACTTGTCGGGCCCACACAGACCATTCAAGCAAGGCTGGCTGGACGCACAGGCCTTGGAGAACGCATCTCCATTGTGGAGGCACCAGAGGTAATCGGCATGGATGAGCCACCTGTGGAGAGCCTCAGGGCAAAGCCCAAGAGCTCAATAGCAGTGCTGGCCAAACTTGCAAAGCAAGGCCAGACTGATGCGGTCATCTCTGCTGGCAACACTGGTGCCTGCGTAGCTGCATTCCAGATGCGGATGAGGAATCTGCCAGGCGTCAATAGGCCTGGGATAGGGGTGGTCGTTCCCACGTTTGGCGGGCCGGTAGTAATCTGCGACGTTGGTGCGAATATCGCATGCAAACCCATCAACCTTTATCAGTATGCAATAATGGCAAGTGTCTACTCCAGCAGGCTGCTGGGTAAGACCAATCCCAAGATAGGACTGCTGAGCATCGGACAGGAGGATACCAAGGGCAATGAACTGATAAGGAAGGCGCGGGTATTGATAAAGTCTGACCCTGACCTGAATCTCTACGGCAATGTCGAGGGCCGTGACATATTCAAGGCCGTAGTGGATGTGGTGATCTGCGATGGATTCGTCGGCAATGTCGTCTTGAAACTCTCAGAAGGCCTGGTCGATGGCCTGTTCAATGCTATCAAGGATGAACTGATGCGTGAAGAGCCACAATTGGCCCTGACGTTTAAGCCAATAGTAAAGCGGATATACCAGAAATATGACTACAACGAATACGGAGGTGCACCCTTACTAGGGGTCAATGGGACCGCCCTGATCTGCCATGGCGCCAGCCAGGCCAGGACTATAAGGAATGCGATCCTTGCGGCCAAGAGGTATCATCAGCAGAGGATCAATGCCGTGATCGCTGATTATCTCCAGGCCAGGGCCCAACGGATGTCCGATGCACAAACTAACTGAAGCCAGCCGCCATCCCTGTAGGGCGGTCATAGGGGGCAGTGGGATATCAGTGCCACAAAAGGTGCTTTCAAATGATGACCTTGCCCAAATGGTAGAGACATCAGATGAGTGGATATCAAGCCGGACGGGCATAAGGACAAGGCACGTCACCACAGATGGCGAAAGTACCGCCCAGTTGGCCACCGAAGCCGCCAGGATCGCGATCGCAGATGCAGGCCTTGAGCCTGCCCAGATAGAGTTGATCATAGTGGCTACCATTACCCCTGAGATGGTCTTCCCATCGACCGCATGTTTTGTGCAGGAGGCCATCGGTGCTAACGATGCATGGGGCTTTGACCTAGCTGGGGCATGCAGTGGCTTTGTGTACGCCCTGGCAACAGCAGGCCAGTTTATAGAGACAGGGAGGATCCGGAATGCCCTGGTCATAGGGGCCGAGACCTTGACCAAGATCACCAACTGGAAGGACCGCTCTAGTTGCATCCTGTTTGGGGATGGTGCTGGGGCAGTGGTCCTCACCTCTAGCCAGGACCCTGACTCAGGCCTTCTGTATAGTTACATGGGCATGGATGGAAGTGGCTGGCAATACCTGAATTGCAAGGCATATGGTTCTAGGTTCCCTGCATACAAGCCACTTGAGGACCCAAACCTCATCTATATGTCGATACGCGGCAGGGAGGTCTACCAACTGGCGGTCCGCAGGATCGTCGAGTCGGTCAAGAAGTGCATGGAGGCGTGCAACCTTGACCTAGGACAGATAGATATGATCATCCCTCATCAGATGAATGCCAGGATCATAGAATCGGCCATCAAGAGGCTTGAACTGCCTGCAGACAAGGTCTTTGTAAACATAGATCGCTACGGCAATACCTCTGCAGCATCGATCCCGATCGCCCTGGACGAATGCAGGAGGACCGGCAGGGTAAAAAAGGGGGATCTAGTGATACTGGTGGCCTTTGGGGCAGGTCTAACGTGGGGCGCTAATGTATTGAGGATATAGTGGTTGGTTCGTCTTAGATGGCTATAGCGTTTCTATTTCCAGGTCAAGGGGCACAGTTCGTCGGGATGGGCAAGGAGATAGCAGAGACCTTTCCCCAGGCCATGGGCCTGTACGAAAAGGCAGGCAGTATTGTCGGTATGGACCTGGCCAAGATCTGCTTTGACGGCCCATCGGACAGACTCAACAGTACCGCCATTGCCCAACCTGCCATACTGGTCAGCTCATTGGCCATCCTGGAGGCCATGAAGGCATGCCTTGGGCCTAAGACCCCATGTCCAAGTGCGTGCGCTGGCCTGAGCCTCGGTGAATACACCGCCTTGCATGTGGCAGGCCTCATAGACCTGGAGGACTGCATACAACTGGTGAACGTCAGGGCCCAGGCCATGGAGGCAGCAGCCCAGGCAATGCCAGGCGCGATGGTCAGCATCATAGGTCTGGATCTAGCCAAGGTCGAGGCTATCTGCAAGCAGATGGCCCAGGGTCAGGTCTTGCAACCTGCCAACCTCAACTGCCCAGGCCAGGTAGTGATAAGTGGTGAAAGGTCGGCCTGCGAAAGGGCCCAGGGCCTGGCACTGCAGATGGGTGCGATCAAGGCCATACGGCTGGAGGTCTCAGGGGCATTCCACAGCCCCATGATGGCACCTGCTGCAAAGACACTCTCAGATGCCCTGGCCAAATGCAGGATAAAAGAACCAGGCCAGATACAGGTGGTGGCCAACAAGACGGGCCGGTACTACCGGTCTTCCCAAGAGGTAAGGATAGGCCTTGTCGAGCAGCTTACGTCACCTGTCTTGTGGCAGGCATGCATGGAAAGGCTGCTTGGCGACGGGATAGACACATTTGTGGAGATAGGCCCAGGAAGGGTCTTGACCGGGCTTATGCGTAGGATAGACCGAAAGGCAAGGGTCTATAATGTCAGCGACCTTGCAGGTCTGGAGGCACTGCAGACGTCTGGATTGGAAGGATAGGCCATGGAGCAACAGGGACAAAGGAAGCGATTTGCAGTGGTCACTGGTGCAGCGAGGGGCATAGGTAAGGCCATCGTCCTCGAACTACTCAAGCAGGGCCGGGATGTGGCAGGGCTGGACATCAATGGCCAGCAATTGGCCCAATTGGAGCAGACCGCTAGTCAACTAGGTTATAGTGTTACCACGCGGTGTGTTGATATTACCCAGACTGAGGCCTTTACCCAGACCCTAGAAGGGCTTGCAGCACAGTTCGGGGGCATAGACATCCTTGTAAACAACGCAGGGATCACCAGGGATAGGCTGATCATCCAGATGACCGATCAGGATTTCGATACGGTCATGGCCATAAACCTCAGGGCTGCATTCGTGGCCACACGCATTGCGGCCAGGTACATGGTCAAGAACAGGTTCGGCAGGATCATATGCATCAGTTCTGTTGCAGGTATCATGGGCCAGGCAGGTTCAGCCAACTATGCTGCCAGTAAGGCAGGCCTGATAGGTCTGACCAAGTCCGTCGCAAGGGAGCTGGGCAAGAAGGGCATAACCGCCAACTGTATAGCCCCTGGGTTCATACAAACAGACATGACAAGTGGCCTGCCGGAGGAGATAAAGACCGCAGCACTTTCCATCATCCCTCTGCGGAGGTTCGGCACCGTAGAGGATGTGGCAAAGGCAGTGGCCTTTCTTGCCTCAGACGATACAGGTTACATAACAGGCCAGGTGCTGTGTGTGGATGGCGGGATGGCCATGTAAAAAACCGTAAAAGGGATTGTCTGTGTGGTGGTCCGCCGTTATCATACCGCCACCAAATGCCAAAGGATAATCTGGTGTGTTGCTTTTAGGGAGGAATATACGTGGGCAACAACGAAGTAGATGTACAGGCCATAGAGAAGAAGGTCATAGAGATCATCAGCGAACAGATGGGGGTTGACAAGTCCACCATCACCAAGGAGACCTCCTTCATAAACGACCTGAATGCCGACTCCTTGGATACGGTAGAGTTGGTCATGGAGTTTGAGGACGAGTTTGACATGAGCATCCCTGACGAGGAGGCAGAGAAGATCCAGACGGTCGGCGCGGCAATAGACTACATAGTCAAGGTTGTCCAAAGCAAGAAGGCCGAAGGTAAGCAGTCCTAGCCGATGCAAAGAAGACGGGTTGTCATCACAGGTCTAGGCTGTGTCACGGCCCTGGGGGAATCTGTCGAGGAGCTATTCACTGCCTTATGTGCTGGAAAGAGCGGTGTCTCGACCATAGAATCCTTTGATCCATCGCCCTTTCCAGTCCGCATCGCTGGCGAGATAAAGAACTTCGATGTGTCAAGGTACCTTGACAAGAAGGATAGCAAGCGGATGGACCGGTTCAGTCATCTTGCCTTGGCAGCTGCTATCCAGGCGGTCAGGGATAGCGGGCTGGATTTCTCAAAGGAGGACCCTTATAGGGCTGGATCGATCATAGGAACGGGGATAGGGGGGATCAAGGAGATAGAAGAGGAACACCAGATACTACTCCATAAGGGGCCTGGCAAGGTATCGCCCTTCTGCGTACCCAGGCTGATGGCCAATGCGGCATGCGGCAACGTGGCCATATACTTCGGTCTGAAGGGGCCTAACTTCTGTGTATCCAGTGCATGTGCATCAGGCAACCACGCAATAGGTGAGGCATTCCACAACGTGGCCTATGGGTACAGCGACATACAGATCACCGGTGGCTCTGAGGCGGCCGTCACCCCTATAGGGCTTGGTTCGTTCTGTGCGGCAAGGGCCCTGAGCACACGGAACGACAACCCTCAGGCTGCATCGAGACCGTTTGACAGGGACAGGGACGGCTTTGTATTGGCCGAAGGCGCTGGGATCCTGGTACTTGAGGAGTATGAGCACGCCAAGAGGCGGAATGCCAAGATATATGCAGAGGTGTTGGGTTACGGTGCCACAGATGACGGGTACCACATCACCGCCCCCTTGCCGGACGGCAGTGGCGCTGCAAAGGCCATGGAGTTTGCATTGGCAGATGCTGGCATAAATCCAGAACAGGTCGATTACATCAATGCCCATGGGACGGGCACCGTGCTGAACGATGTGGCAGAGGTGACGGCCATAAAGAAGGTCTTCGGCCAGCATGCGTACAACCTGTGTATCAGTTCTACAAAGAGCTGCCTCGGCCACCTGCTTGGTGCTACTGCAGCGGTCGAATTGATCGTCACGGTGATGGCCATATGCAGATCCATGATCCCACCTACGATCAATCTAGAGAATGTGGACCCAGCATGTGATCCCAAACTGGATTTTGTTCCACTGAAGGCAAAGGAGCGGAAGATCCGCTTTGCCATCAGCAATTCCCTGGGCTTTGGCGGCCACAATTCCTGCCTGGTAGTAGGCAAGATCTAGCTAGAGGCCGGAAACACGGCCTTTATGTGGCGTTCAAGGAGGTTGTATGTCACCGCCTCCGATATGGCAGTCCTATTGGCATCCAAGGCATCGAGGAATCGCTTTCCAAGTTCTGCAGCGCACTTATAGGCCACATGCACCAGTTGTCTCATGTGCGGGTTGAACTGGGCAGATCCAGGCTCATGCCTAAGTGCCGCTACAAGGCGAGACGGTGGCCAGGAGTTGACCTCCGCCGCTGAAGGCAATTGCGTTGGGTCTATGTCTACGACGGTCGCGTATGGCCTGCACAACTGCTCCATCTGCCCAAGTGCCTGGGCATAGATATACCTAGCTATCTCCAGTCCCTCGCCCCCTGCCTGTGCCAAACAGACCAGTTCCTCCAGCCATGTAGTCCCTGCAGTCTTGATATGAAGCCCTGCCCCAGATTCTTGCAGCACGCTCCTTATGATCGGGTAGAGGGAGAACTTATCACTTCCAGAATGCACGCTCAGCTTGAGGCCTTCAGGCAGCGCAAAACGCCCCTGGGCAAAGGCCACAGCAGCGACGCCTTGCCTGAACTGCCTCTCAAATATGGAAAGATCTCCAACATAATCCACGCCCTTGTTGAACCTGCCTGAGAACCTCGGCGCTATGGTCTGCACTGGTACCCCTTCATCTGCCAGACCTGCCAGGATCAGCAGTAGCTCAACTGGCCCCTGGGCTTGATCTGCCTCGTCCATCGAGACCTCTACGACGAAACCCTTGCTACCCTTCTTAGCCAGTATGTGCCTGTAGATCCTTGCCGCCTCCTGTATTGCACACAAGAACCTACCTGCCACCCTCCTGACGTCAGCAGGCCTGATCATGATGGGACCATCCAACCCAGGCAAATCAATATGTCCACATAGGTCTTGATGGGCCCTGACAAACTGGTCTATCTGGTCAGGATCAGGGGTAGCGCCTATGAAATCTGCCACGTCTATGGTGAAGAAGTCACAGTACTCAATGAAATGGTCCACGTTCTTGAGGCCTATGTGGTCTGCGTCCACAAAGTAATTGCCTTTATAGGCCTTTGCCTTTACAGCTGCATTGGCCTCTTGCCGGACATCCTTAGGGCTGGTACCTATGATCGTGTGTTCCCTGTAGGACTTGTTCCAGACTGGGTCCAGATCTATACCGACCTTCTTAGCCCTTATGATCGCCTCCAGTTGGGCCTGACCCTCTCTACCAAACCTATCACCTATACCTATCGAGTATCTCTTTAGTGTAATAGCCACGTTACCTCCAGATCCAAGACCTGAGCATACAGACAAACCAGCTCCGGTCAAGGGTCAGTCCGAATATGCGGCTGGAAACAGGGCAATCAAGCTGGTAGTATCAGTGGCATGCGATGGTATCCATTGAGGTTCAAGCCCATCTATAAGGAAAGGATATGGGGCGGCAGGAGATTGCAGGAGGTCTTTGGTAAGGACCTGCCAGCAGGGAAGCTGATAGGTGAGAGTTGGGAACTGGTCGATCTACCCCCTGCCGACTGTTCTATAGTAGACGATGGGCCATTGGCAGGACAGACGATCGATCAGGTCGTCAGAAGGTATGCGCCACAGATAGGTGGTAAACATGGCAACCTTTTGCCATTCCCTTTGCTGGTCAAGTTCCTGGATGCACAGCAGATACTCAGCGTACAGGTACATCCAGACATCAATGCCTGTAAAAGGCTTGGCAAGGGCCAGCCCAAATCAGAATGCTGGTATGTGATAGATGCACGCCCTGGGACATTCATCTACAAGGGACTTCGGCCTGGTACCACACGCGATCAGTTGGCTGATGCATTGGGATCTGGGCAACTGGAGGGCCTTCTAAACAAGGTCTATGTCCAGCCAGGACAATGCCATTACCTGCCAGCAGGTACGGTCCATGCCCTCGGACCTGGCATATTGGTGGCAGAGATCCAGACCCTATCAGATACCACGTTCCGGCTGTATGATTGGGGACGCGTGGATCACTCTGGAAGGCCCAGGCCTGTGCATGTGCCTGAGGCATTGGAATCCATTCGGTTTGATCTATTGGAACAAGAGCTCCTGCCAACAACTGCAGGCAGGCTTGTGGATGGCCCGTACTTCTCTGTGGACAAACGCACTGCCACTGCCGGCCAAGAGGACCTGCTGCCACCAGGCATAATGAAGGTAGTCCTAGTGACCAAGGGTAGTGGCCTGATCTATGATACCAGCGGCCATCATACCATGGCCAAGGCAGGTGATTGCCTATTGGTCCCTGCTGTCTTTGAAGGGGCGATCTGTGCACAGACCGATATGGAATACCTTGTCGTTACCTTGGAAAACTCTGCCTTATGCAATGCTCTAAGGACATGATCTTCTGCATTGGTCTTCTGATTGCCATGACTAAGTGACTATCTACAGGCAACAAACCAAAACAAGATTGATCAGTAACGAGGTATTGACACAAATAAGGCAATGGCCAAACGGATCGCAATACTAGGCTCTACAGGCTCTATTGGCAGGACCGCCATAAAGGTGATCCAGGCCTTGGGCCAGGATTACACCGTCATCGGTCTAAGCGGGCATAGGCAGGTCAAGCTACTTGCCGAACAGGCCCGCCAGACGCATGCAAAGGTCGTGGCCGTTACTTCATCAGACCTGGCGGAGGAGTTTAGGCAACTGGTGGAGGACCAGGATGTAGAGGTACTTGTAGGACACCAAGGGCTCGTAGAGATGGTCCAGCGGGAGGACATCGATATCGTCCTATCTGGCCTGGTCGGGATCGCAGGCCTCCAGGCGGTCCTTACTGCAGCCAGGATGGGAAAGAGGCTGGCCATAGCGAACAAGGAACCCCTAGTGGTCGCCGGCCACCTACTGATGTCTACGGCAAGGGCCCATGGCAGTACGATCCTGCCTGTTGACAGCGAGCATTCGGCCATATTCCAGGCCATGCAGGCCGGCTGCCGCAAAGAGGTCGCCAAGATCATCCTGACAGGCTCGGGCGGCCCATTCAGGAATGCCAAGCCCAGCGACCTAGAACATGTCACTATACAACAGGCCCTGGCCCACCCTATCTGGAATATGGGACCAAAGATCACGATCGACTCGGCCACGATGATGAACAAGGCCTTAGAGATCATAGAGGCGCAATGGCTTTTCGACATAGATGCAGCAAGGATTGAGGTCTTGATCCATCCTGAATCCATCGTACACTCGCTTGTGGAGTTTGTAGATGGCTCGGTCATTGCCCAGATGGCCCTCCCAGATATGGCCTTGCCTATCCAGTATGCCTTGACCTATCCGCAAAGGGTCGCTGGCATCTCAAAGAGGCTAGACCTTGCCAGATTAGGTTCACTGACCTTCGAGGGCCCAGACCTCAACAGGTTCAAGGCACTGTCGCTTGCGTATCATGTCGTGCGCACAGGCGGCACGGCCTGTGCCGTATTCAATGCGGCCAATGAGGCTGCGGTAGAGGCATTCCTTTCCGATAAGATCCGTTTCACTCAGATCATAGAGCTGGTTGCCGTCTGCCTGGAGCACCACAACCCTATCAGCGATGCGCAACTTGGCGACCTGATGGAGGCCGACACCTGGGCCAGGAGATTCGTAGGACAGATGATAGCCAAGGCCTCTGAGGTCAGGATAACCAGACCATGAATAAGCCCCCTGCTGTTGTATACCTGAAACTGGTAGCGCTGATCGTAGCGGTGATTGCCATTGGGATGCTCGTTGCAGAGAACACCACAGTGGCCACCAGGATCATCATTGCCCTGGCAGGGTTTACTGCTGTGGTGTTCATACATGAGTGTGGGCACTTCGTTGTAGCAAAGTCAGTGGGCATAAAGGTACAGGTCTTCTCGATCTTTCTGCCACCGATCCTAGTTGGCATCAAAAGGACCGCGTCAGGGTACAGGATAAGGATACTGCCAGACTTCTTCCCAAGGCCTGGTGATCCAGATGACGGATTGTTGAGCCTGACCATAGGCCCCCCTGGCCAGCCCGGCCAGACAGAATACAGGATAGGCCTTATCCCCATTGCAGGCTACGTCAAGATGTTAGGCCAGGAGGACCTAGGACCAGACAAGGCCATAGATGACCCTGGTTCGTTCGGCAACAAACCCATCTGGGCGAGGATGTCGGTCATAGCGGCAGGTGTGGTCTGCAATGTCCTGGCGGCCATATTGATCAGCAGCCTGGTCTATTGGATAGGGATCGAGTTCCCACCTACTGTAGTAGGTCGGGTTGTACCCGGATCACCTGCACACAAGGCAGGCCTACAACCTGGTGACCGGATCATAGAGATCGCAGGGCGCAGTAAGCAGTTGCAGCCAGACGACATCATTGCCTCCGCCGTCCTATCGGATCCGGGTCAACCTGTGCCGCTTACGGTAGAAAGACCGGATGGCTCCGTAGCAAGACTGACCCTTGTGGCACAGCCTGGCAACGAGATAGGCCTGCGGCTATTCGGCATAGAATTCGAGCAACCTCAAGAACTGGTGATAGCCAATGTAGACGGGCCTGACCTGCTCTTCTCGGCCACAGGCCTCAAACCAATGGATCGTATCGTTGCGGTCAATGGCAAGCCTGTAGGGGATTATGACCAGTTCCTCAGACAGGTCGCACTGGCCTTTGAACCCAATGTCCTACTGGAAGTTAATCGCCTAGGTCCTGGAGGAGGTATGTCTGTTGAGGTACCTATCCAGACATACCCTGGCCCGGTTGCAGATGGCGAGCAGTCCGAGTCTGAACTCCGGCACATCTATGGCCTTGTGCCAAGGCTAAAGGTCATGGCAGTGCAGGACAAGGATTCGCCCCTGCGGCCTGGGGATATCATAGTTGGTGTTGCAGATATACAGGATCCGACCTTCCTCGAGCTTAGGGCGGAGATAAAGGCCCATGCAGGCAATGACCTGCCGATTACGGTCCTGAGGTCAGATCCTAATGGACAGGAGTTTACCTTGCCTTTGGTGGCCAGGCCAAGGCGGTCTGGGCCAGGAGGGAGGGTACTGATCGGGATCGTGCCATCTTTTGACATCAAGCACCCGGTCATTGCAAAGGCAATAGGCATAGGCGATCTGCCTGCCCTGCCCATACCAAGGGGAGCTACGATCACGCAGATTGACGACCAGCCGGTGCGTGATATCTATGATATCTGTCGCGTCCTTGTTGCAAGGGATGGGCAGCAGGTCAACATCTACTGGCATTCAAAGGATGGCATCGAGGGCCACTGTACCACGACCCTGGAGAATACTATCGAAAGGATCACGATAAGACCAGAACCAGCGATAGAGATCCCATTCAAACTCCAGATGGAGCTGCACAAGGCCGGCAGTATCTGGCAGGCATTGGCAATGGGTACCAGGCGGAGCATCCGATTTGTCGTACAGACCTACGTGACGCTCAAGCAACTGCTCTCCGGGGCAGTAAAGCTACAGGCCATGAGCGGGCCGGTCGGTATAGCCACCATCGCCTATAGGGCAGCGGAGCGGTCCCTCACGACCTTCCTGTACATGCTGGCCTTTATCAGCGCAAACCTTGCGGTCGTGAACTTCCTGCCACTGCCTGTTGTGGATGGTGGTCTGTTTGTTATGTTGATCATAGAGAAGATCAGGGGGGCGCCGTTAAGCCCACGTGTCCAGGAGGTCATAACCTACCTCGGACTTGGGCTTATAATAGCAATGTTCTTGTACTTGACATACAATGACCTTGCTAGGATGTTCTAAGGATAGAAAGGGTCTGACATGGACAGGGATGTCGTGGGGTTGGCTGCCGCCAGGTCTGGTCATCCAGCGGTAGAAGCACTTGATAAACGACCACTTGGCACAGAGGCAGATAGATACCACAGCGGTCTGCTTGCGCAACTCAAGAATGAGGACCCATTGGTCTATGAGGGGATAGTTGAGGAATACCGGCGGGTATCTGAGACCATACAGTTGATAGCTGCAGAGAACCGATGCTCCAGGGCCGTGCTTGCTGCCCTCGGTTCCATACTGCAGAACAAGACCACCGAAGGCTTCGTCGGCAACAGGTTTCATGGCGGCTGCCAGGTGGTGGACCGTCTGGAACAATTGGCCATAGAGCGGGCAAAGGCCGCCTTTGGGGCCAGGTATGCGAACGTCCAACCACATTCAGGCACTGCTGCAAATCATATAGCCTTCACTGCACTGTTGGAACCAGGGGATCGGATCCTGCATATGGCCTTGGATCAAGGCGGGCATGTCTCGCACGGTGCGTCGGTCTCTTTTACTGGCAGGTTCTTCTCCACATATGCCTACAGCGTAGATCGCTCATCCTACCTTTTAGACTACGAACAGATCCGCTGCCTCGCCCGGCAGATAAGGCCGAGGCTTATCGTCTGCGGCGCAAGTGCATATCCAAGGTTGATAGACTTTGCTGCATTCCGCAGCATTGCAGACGAGGTTGGGGCATACCTGGTTGC
This sequence comes from Sedimentisphaerales bacterium, assembly GCA_029907605.1. GTDB lineage: Bacteria > Planctomycetota > Phycisphaerae > Sedimentisphaerales > Anaerobacaceae > DTPU01. The sequence goes on along the minus strand of JARYLO010000045.1, from coordinate 2,667 downwards.
AGATATCTCCCACATTGCCGGACTGATAGCTGCAGGTCAGCACCCATCGCCAATAGACCAGGCACATGTGACCACCACCAGTACCTACAAGCCTGGTGGACCTCGCGGGGGCCTGATCCTGATGGGCAAGGATTACGATACGCCAGTAAAGGTAGGCAATAAGACAAGGCCGATGTGGGAACAGATCGAAAAGGCCACATTCCCCGGTTTTCAGGGCACACCTTACCTGAATAACATAGCAGCAAAGGCCGTATTCTTTAGGGAGATGGCCACAGACCAATACAGATATCTGCAGGCAAGGATCATAGAGAATGCCAGGGCCTTGGCAGAGGCCTTGATTGCGGATGGCATGCAGGTCCTCACTGGGGGCACTGACAACCACATGGTCCTGGTGAATGTCGCTGCATCCAGGCCAGGCATGACCGGCCTTGTGGCACAGCGGGCATTGGAGGACTGTGGGATAGTAATCAATATGAATCGCCTCCCATACGATCCTTTGCCACAATCGATCACCAGTGGTATCAGGCTGGGGACCCCTGTGGTCACCAGGAACGGTATGGGCCCAGAACAGATGAGTATAATCGCCAAGATGGTGGTGAAGGTCCTTTCAGAGGTCAAGTCCGTTGACGGACGCAACTATCATCTTGAGCAACGCATGCAACAGCAGATCCGCCGACAGGTAACAGACCTATGCCGCTGCTTCCCGATCATCTAAGGTCTGCCAGCAGGCCTTCTATCCTGGCGATGTAGCTGTCGAGGAGGCCTTTATCCTTGGCCTCTGCTACAAGCCTAAGGACTGGTTCTGTATTACTTGGCCGCAGGTGGAACCAACCGTCATCAAACTTGCATCGCAGCCCATCTGTCAGGTCCACCTTTGCACCATCAAAGGCCCCCTTGATACGGTCGATGATCCTGGCCGCGTCCGCCTGCGGTACTGTATACCGCCTCTTGGTCATCACATAACGGCCCATGTGTTCAGCAAGCCCTCTTATCGTCTTGCCGGTCCTTGCCATCAATTGCAGGACCAGGGCCATGCCCACCAGGCTATCCCTTACAGGGCCTACCCTCAGGTCTATCACACCGCCATTGCCCTCACCGCCGATAACACAGCCATGGTCTATCATGGCCGATGCCACATTCGCCTCTCCAACAGGCGTACGGATGAGCCTGCAACCGGCAGCAGTTACAAGGTCCTCTACCATCCTAGAGGTGGAAAGATTGATCGCCACAGGTCCAGGTCTCTCATTCAGGACAAGACTGACCGCCAATGCCAGTGTGTATTCCTCACCCAGACAACAACCATCTGCATCCACTATGGCCAACCTATCTGCGTCTGGATCCTGCGCAAAGCCTATATCGGCCCCCCAGGACCTGACCTGCCTACAGAGCGCCTCAAGGTTCTCTGACACTGGCTCAGGACCCCGGGCGAATGCCCCGGTTGGGGCACCATTGATGACCTTTACCTTGCAACCCAAGGCCTTCAATAGTCGCCGGCCAGGCCTGCCTCCAGCCCCATTGACGCTGTCCAATACAACCTTATATGCCCTGGAGGCGATCTGTGACCTATCCACAATGGCCAAGACCTTCTCGAGATGCACGGCATCGGACTGATAGTTCCTGCCCATCCTGCCACAGCTACTGGCGTCTGCCCAAAGGATGGCGTTGGCGCGATAGCGATCCTGTACCTGACTGGCAGCAGTCCCACGCAGTGCCATGCCTTCACTTGAAAGCAGCTTTATCCCGTTGTATCTAGGCCCATTGTGTGAGGCAGTGACCACCACCCCTCCCTTGCAGCCCAGGTGCCTTACCATAACACCGACGGTAGGTGTTGCCACCACACCAAGGTCTATCACATCCACACCCACACCTGCCAGGCCAGCCAATACCGATGCTGCAAGCATCTGGCTACTTGGCCTCGTATCCCTCCCAACGCAGACCTTGATCGGCCCTTGCTTATAATTGGAGATCAGGTAGCCGCCAAATGCAGCCGCATACGTGCAGGCCACCTGGGGCGTCAGCTCCTCCGGCACCAGGCCGCGTAGACCGCTGATGCTGATGATCAAGCCCATTTGGGACTAATCAAGCCTACAGACATACAGCTCGTTGACAAAATCGAGCCTCGACAACTCCTCTATCACCTGCGGTGTTGGCTCTTGATTGAGGCTGACCGCCAGCACTGCCTTCTGCTCCTCCAGTTTCTGGGCCACACCCATGGTGCCTATGTTTATCTTGTGCCTGCCGCAGACCGTACCGACCGCACCAATGACACCTGGTCTATCCTCATTGAATATCACCACTACCGTACCTTGCGGGGTCATCTCCAGTTTGAAGCCATCTATCTCTATGATCCGCAGTAGTCTGTTGCCAAACACTGAACCGGTCACCACCCTTACCATCCTATCGGTTGTGACCTTGGCAGTAAGACTGGCCGATACGTCCTTGGGCTCTGGGTTCTTGGTCTCTTGGATGCTGATACCCCTCTCCTTTGCCAACGCAGGTGCATTGACCAGGTTCAGGGGCACGTCAAAATGCCTTTGTAGGAGCCCTATCAGGAGGTTCAACGTGACATACTTGACATCCATCTCGGCGATAGTTCCGCGATATTGGACCTCCAATTCCCTGATCTGGCCAACCGCTATGGTGCTTATCAACCTGCCGATCCTCAAT
>JARYLO010000044.1 GCA_029907605.1 Sedimentisphaerales bacterium | reverse complement strand
GGTAACGTCATCAGACCAGAACTGGATCCGCAGGATGCCGCCTTCGGCATTGAATTCCACGCAGGCTGGGGACTCCTGCTTCAAGCTCACAGCGGCCCTTGCAGGGGCGATCGCTAGGATGATGGTTACCAAGGGCAACGACCATGGTGCAATATTAAGGTATCGCATAGTCACTTTCCTTTAACGATCGTAAGGGGAAGTCTCAACCTGATATCATCAGATGCTGCTCCGACGAGTATCTCGTATTCACCAGGATCTACTACGTATTGCTTCTTGTCAGGGTCCCAATAGCGGAGCCGCTGGGCAGGTATATCTATGGTCACCTTCTGGGATTGGCCACGCTTGAGGTGTACCCTGGCAAAACCACACAAGGCCAGCTTTGGTTGGGGCAAGCTTGGCTTGACATGCCGGAAATAGACCTGGACGACCTCATCCCCGTCCCGTTTGCCGGAGTTCCTGACGGTCAAGCTCACCTTGATGGTCCCATCGGCAGGGACCTTCTTTGCTGCCAATCTGCCGTTTGTGTATGCGAACTTGGTGTAGCTGAGGCCGTGGCCGAATGCATACAATGGCTTACCCTCGAAGTACCGATAGGTCCGATTCTTCATCGAGTAGTCATTGAAATCAGGCAGGTCCTCTGTTGAGCTGTAGAAGGTGATCGGAAGACGGCCACTGGGATTCACCTGGCCGAACAGGATCTCCCCTACCGCCCGTCCACCCTCCTCTCCGGGATACCAGGCCTGTATGATCGCTGGCAGGCGCTCTGCCTCCCATGGGATCGCCATGGCTGAACCACTGCAGTTGATCAGTATCACTGGCTTGCCGGTGGCGTATATGGCCTTTATGAAGTCCTGCTGGACCTTTGGCAGCTCTATCCGTGTGCGATCTCCATTGCTGAAGCCCTCCACACCAAAGGAGGCCCGCACATTCCCCTCCTCACCCTCGAGTTGGGAGTTGATGCCTCCCACATAGATCAGGACATCTGCATCTGCTGCAATCCGCACGGCCTCCTCAAGTAGCTCTGAGGCAGGTCTGGGTGGGGTTGCCGGTTGGGCGGCAGGACGGCCTGGGAAACGCATCATCGCCCCTGCTGGCCTGATCACCAGTGGGCAACCCTGTGCATAGTTGACGTCCATGGCCGACCCAGCCAGTTCGCGTATACCCTCGAGGATGGTGGTACACCTCGAAGGTGTGCCATTATAGTTACCCCAGAGCATCCGCCTGTCTGTGGCGTTCTCACCAAATACGGCGATCTTCTTTATCTTGGACCGATTCAATGGAAGGATACCACTGTTCTTTAGAAGCACGATCGACTGCCTCGCTGCCTCCAGGGCAAGCTGGCGATGTTCAGGTGTGTCGTTGTGCTCGATCCCTATCTTCCAGAATGGGCACTTGTCAGGAGGGTCGAACAATCCAAGCCTGAATCGCGTCCACAAGGTGTAGTAGAGGGCCTGGTCTATCTGGCTTTCTGATATCAACCCTTTCTGAACCGCCCTGACCAGTGCATTGTAGTCACTGCCGCAGCAAAGGTTGCAGCCTGCCTTCACTGCTACTGCAGCAGCCTCCTCTGGGGTCTCTACATAGCGATGTGCCCTGGCGTTCCAGATATCGTTGATCGCGCCGCAATCGGAGACGATATAGCCCTCGAATCCCCACTGCTTACGCAGTATGTCGCCAAGTAGGAAGGAACTTGCGCAGCATGGCACGCCATATACCGAATTATATGCACCCATCACACCACCGACGCGGCCTTCCCTTACCGCCATCTCGAAATGTGGCAGGTAGGTCTCGTACAGATCCCTTTCTGATGGCGCGACATCAAACCGATGGCGTAGCGGCTCAGGACCGCTATGGACTGCATAGTGCTTTGCACAGGCCATGGCCATCATGTACTGTGGGTCATCGCCCTGTAGGCCCCTAATAAAGGCCACTGCCATCACCCCTGTCAGGAATGGGTCCTCACCATATGTCTCCTGACCCCTTCCCCACCTCGGATCCCTGAAGATGTTGATGTTGGGAGACCAGAATGTCAGGCCCGTAAACCACCTGCTGTTGCCGTCGTTCTTGGAGGCATAGTCATTGAACTTGGCCCGACCTTCTATACCGATGGCGGTCGCCACCCTGTAGAGCAGATCAGGATTCCAAGTAGCGGCCAGGGCAATGGCCTGAGGGAAGACCGTGGCGATCCCATTGCCAGCCACACCATGCAGTGCCTCATTCCAGTAGTTATATGCTGGAAGGCTCAACCTGGGGATGGCAGGGGCATCGTTCTGCAGTTGCTCTACCTTCTCTGCAAGCGACATCCGCCTGATAAGGTCGTTTATCCGCTCCTGCAAGGGCCGCGATGGATCCCGCCAGATGGGCGGTTCATCGACCTGAGGTGCCTGCCTTGCAGCGGCAGTAAAGACATCGGCCAGATCAGATGCCCTGAAGGCCAAGACCACCTCGCCTGCCTCATTCCTGACCTGGCATGTATTGAACTTGGCCTCGCCCTTTCGGGCCTCAAAGGCGATCGTAAGTGGCCCATGGGCATCCCCTGGGTGTTCGAGATCGCCAGTTATGGTACAGGCCCTCCTCGGACCACCTGCTGCAGCGACGATATCGAAGTCAGAGATCAGTGTAGTGGTCCCAAACCTGACATCGAACACCCTCTCATTCGGTTCCCTGTAGAAGGTCTCCGCCAGGCCTATCGTGATAATGTATCTACCAGCAGGCAGGTTGGTGATACTGATGGTGAAGGCCCTTCCTGCTATCTCCTCGCGGAACGCCTCTGGATCCTCATCCGCCCCCTCTATACGGATCATCCTATTGAGCCTACGATGCGAAAAGTCACCCTGCACCTTCACAGGGTACTTGCAAGCAGGACAACCCTCCTCAGCTGCAAATAGACCCTCACAAAGGCATGCAATTGTGGGCAATAACGACAAGGCGATGGTCTTTGCTAGATTGGTTCTCAGCTTCTTCATGGGTTCACCTCCATATTGAACACTAAGGCTGCTCGGTCTGCTTGACGGCAAAGGCCACATAAGAATGTGGCAATACCGTAAACGAGAACGTAGTCCGCTGCGGGCCTGCCTGGCGTCCCATACGCATGCCGCCAAAACCTCGCCCTGCGGGTGTTGCCGCTGCTACATCCTCTCCAGTCAACAGATTCTGGATATGCGATGGCCTGCCGCTGACAGAGACCGTCACCTCAGCAGGATTGGACAGGTAGTTCTGAACGATAAACGTTTCGTTGTCATATCTGAATAGCGCAACCTGGGCAGGGGCGCTATCGATGCGTATTGGCTCTGAAGAGGCCAGGTTCCTGCGTATGGCCGATAGGACTACTGGAGGCAATGCATAAAGGTCTGCAGGGTCATTTGGGATGGTCAGGACATACAACCTACCCTTCGAGTATTCACAGGAAAGCAAGATAGGATAGGTGGTGCCGCCTGCCGTGATCCCCAAGGCCTCACCCCAGGCGTCATGGGTAAGGATATTGAAATACTTGATCTCTGGGATCAAGATATCCCGCGGGGCCTCTAATGGATCCGGCTGGTCTGCACGTCTGGGACCTAACAACCCAAACATGGCACCAGGCCCACCGGCGAATGTAAACCTGCGTACAGGTACGGTCACACCAGTGGCCTCTATCTCCACTATATCCTCGATACCCTTGCCCTTCATGGCACGCACAAATCCAGAGGTTACGCACACGGACTTGCCTGCCCGCAGGTGCGACTGGATCTTGCTGATGATCTGTGGATCGGATCTGGCCTGTTCGGTGATAAGTACCATCTCTGCGTCCGTCGGGAAGTATGGCAGTATGTCCATGGGTAGGCCAATCATGCCTAGATAGTCATGTATGTATTCCTCTCCTGTGGTGTGATGTGGGGTATAGCTCTTTATGCCTTGAGGTCTGCCTACATTTACAAGCACTTTGTCGACCTGGCTGAGTGTATAGGCGGCTACATCTGCAAATGTGATGCCTGCCTCACCCGGTTCCGTCTTGAGGACCTCAGCAAGATTGAGGCTAGTCGGCAGATCTGACCAAGTACGATCCTGTGTGGCCCTAGGGGAGATGGGCCTTATCATAGCAGCATAGTTGAAGCAACACATCTCTGGGCACCTGGCGAATACGGTATCCACTAGTTGCTCGCTATAGCGATCGATAGGTGTTGCACCCCCTTGATCCACCCAGCCGCCCTGGTTTACGCCTGGCTTGAGGTTGTCCATGAATCGCATGATGTTGTAGCTTAGATATGGCTGAAGGTGCTGCTCCTGACCAAACCAAAGCCTGGATTCGGTCCCGGCAAACATGGCATCGACGATGAATGGGACCTTCTCCGTGTCGTTGCCCATGCCTGCGTATTGGTCATACCAGTTGGCCATCTTCAAGACGATCCTGCACTTGGGGTTTACGGCCTTGGCCGGCTTGACGATCAGGTTCTCCGAGACCTCTCGCATGGTCTCTAGACGGAATTGGGTCCAAGACCTTGGACCTTTGGCCTCTATGTCATAATCGGTCTTTCGGTTGAAGAAGAAATAGTCATCTAGCAGGATCTCATCAAAGTGGCGGGCAGCCAGTTCGGCCGCTTGACGGACGAATTGGCGGTCCTCCGGATCGGCATAGTCAAAGCCCTGGAAGCCATAGGCCTCATTCACACTGTATGCCAACCCACCGCACACCTGCACCCCCTTTTCTTGGAAAAACCTCTTGAGCCTATCCAAGCCAGCCTCATCTACCAGGTTACGATTGCGCATGACCTCCAGGTAGATCTTGTCTATCTTTAGATTGCGTGTCAGCACTGACCAGGACTGCTCTGGGTCAGGATTGCCCCTCATCAGACCCTGGACAGTCCCCTGTATAACATATGTGGATACGACAAAGCTCTTATACTGGCCGGCATCCAGATTGGTTGCCGACCATATCAGTAATGCTAGGACCGCAATCGTCTTGTTTGCATACCTTGGCATGGTTACCTCCATTACAGTCTACGCCATTCATACTGCACGGTATTACATTTCATCGGGATCCCTTCGACAGGCCACTATCCTATTGGTCTGTTACTAAATCGGCCAAAGTACTCCAGTATCTGATCTGCCCATTTGGCCGCATCTGCAGCCTGGATCGCCAGCCGTTCGGCCACCTCTCGGTGCCGACGCTGATCGAGCCTGCCTGCAAGTCCTTGCCATCTCTTGTACAATTGTGCGGCCTGCGATGCACCCAAACGGTATCTTGCGCATAGCTCCTCCCAAAGGGTCCTGCCAGATCGCATCCTGTGGTCCCAACCGCAGCGATGGAACCATATTAGATATTCCTCAGGACAGCGATCGATATCGTCAAAGATATCGCATAGCGGTGGGAAATACTGATCCACCGCACCGCTACCTCGCCTTGTGCGATCGAAACCTATGCCCTCCTCGGAGGCCTGATGATAATAAGTGGCGGTCCAGTCCGGTCTTGGTGCGCGGTCGTTCCATGGCATGGGGGCATAGTGATCACCTCCAATCAGATGATGCAGGCCCAGGGGCATGGTATAGTTGACATAGATCTGGTGAGAGTCCATCATCATCTGGCGGATAGTAGATACGACCTGGCCCTCATTGGTGAAGGTCATCCGAACCCATTCGTCAGCGATCCTTTCGGCAGGGATCTGTGGATCCCATGCCAGTCGCCCAAATGCATACCAGTTGGCCTGCGAGAAATGATGTCCGCACCAATTCGTATCTGTCCCTGGGTTGACTACACAGGCCATGCCCGTGAGCTGATATGGATGGACCTGGCCCATCAGGACCTTTGCAACCGTTGAGTCTGGGCCCTTTGCATAGGTGTCGCTCCTTAAGAACTCCTCCCACATGGTACCAAGGTACACCAGGTGCTTGGCCTGACCGGTGTACTCCTGTGTGGCCTGTATCTCTGCCATGACAGAGGTCTGTCTCATGGCACCAAACAGCGGGTGGAATGGCTCGCGAGGCTGGAAGTCCAAGGGGCCGTTCTTGACCTGGATTACAACGTTCGGCCGGAATTGGCCGTCTAGTGTGGTGAACTCTATGTAGGCCCTCTTGACCCGGTCGGGATCCACATCCTGGTCATAGACAAAGGCCCTCCAGATCACTATGCCGTTATGCGGTGCTAGGGCATCTGCCAGCAAGTTGGCCCCCTCCGCATGGCTGCGTCCATAGGTCTTTGGGCCAGGCTGTCCCTCGGAGTCTGCCTTTACCAGAAATCCCCCAAAATCAGGTATCAATCCATAGATCTCGTCTGCCTTGGCACGCCACCAATCCTTCACGCTAGGATCCAATGGATCGGCGACCGGCAGGCCGCCTATCCTGACCGGCGAGGCAAAGTTTGCACTTAGGTACATCCTTATGCCATAGGGTCGCCACACATCTGCCAAGGCTGCGACCTTACGTAGATATGTAGGTGTCAATATCCGAGGATCTGCGTTAACGTTGTTTATGACCGCCCCGTTTATCCCAATCGAGGCACAGGCCCTTGCATAGTCCACATATCGCTGGCTGAGCACCTCTGGAAGCTCCTGCCATTGCCACAAGGACCTGCCTGCATAACCCCGCTCGATCGTGCCATTGAGGTTATCCCAATGGTTCACCAGACGAAGCTGCAACGCAGGCCTTTCCCTTATGTCCAGAGATCGGATCCGCTGGCCTGTCTGCGTCAACCGCAGTAGGTGAAAGACGCCATACAATACCCCTATCTCCGTGTTTGCAGCAATGACAGTAAGGTCCTTGTCTGCCAGTCTAATAGACCTTATGAGGAATCCCTCATTCCCAACTGCCCGTAGCTCATCCTCAAGATTTGATCTGCGGATCAGGTCCAAGCTACCCGGCGTACCGACGATGATGCTCCTGTCGGAGATGCTATCTTCAGATATGGGAATCTGTTGGCCAAGGATACTAAACAGACCTACGGCCAGCTCATCGCGGATGACGCGGAACGTAGGTGACCGCCCCTGTACGCAGGCCTGGCGCACCAGTTGCCTGTATTCCTTGACGATCTGGCCTGGTGGTGCATAGCGGAGCCACAACCTGTAGCCATCCTCATCTGGTATCTGCCCACTTGGCCCGGCCTGCCACTGGACCGGGACACAGCCGGACACATAAAGACCTGCCGCACCGGCCAGGCCCCTGGTTATGAATTGGCGTCGAGATATCCCATCCATCAACGCACGGCACGTAGACCTATTCGACTACTCTCCACTTGAACTCTGCACCGCCCTTGCGGTCAGGCCTTGGACCAGTGGCCGTGACCGTGACAGGACCAGGCTGATTGGGCCTGGTAGTCAGGTATCGGTGGTTTACCAGGGACATCAACATCATGTCCCCGCGCATGAGGTTCACCCACTGGAATGACTCTGCTTCGTCTGGCCTTGCACCACCAAGGTCCTTGAGCACAACCCTATTGGGGTCCGCCACAGAGATGACCTTGCCGTTCGCTGCCCTCAATGCCACGCGCCCAAGGCCAAGGTCGATCACATAGAATCTTGCCCTATCCGGCGGCCTATTGGGATCTGCCAGGATGTTCACCACAGTATCGGTCTGCGTATCAGCGGCCAAGTAGCTGCCATCTGCACCACTGGTCAGTGCGATCGTCCTTCCCATAGGGATATGCCTCTCTATGCCGCGGGCCCTTGGTTCGACCACCTTGTAGTTGTCGAAGTCTGCATATCCGCCTGGCTTGCCTGTAGTGTTGTAGTGGAACAGGGCAGGGCGGACCCCTTGGAAGGTGATCAACTGATAGACCATGGTAAACGGCTTACCAACAGTAACAAACTCGTTCCCATCTGTACTCCAACTGAATACCGCCTCATCTGTATCGAAATTGCAGTGCACACGTAGCCACAAATGCGTCGGTGGATTGCTCGCAGCCACAACAGGCGGCATAGTAGGTGCTGGCACCTGACCTGTCCGCGTGGGCCTGCCGCTGCCAGTGCTGTCCACCATCTGCAGGACCGTACCTTGCTCGCCCTTGACCACGCCGATCCAGGCATATGGCCAGCTCAACAGCCCAAGGCCTGCAACATCCCCTGGCTGCATGCCGGATGTATCCAACTCCACGGTCATGATGGATTCAGGTCCAGGCGGCCTCTGGCATAGGCTATTCCTGGCGGTAAAGAAGCTATCGGCAGGCAGTGAATGCAGCCGAAGCATGCCCGGTCTTTCGGTCAAGGACCACTTTGTGTCGTCAGGGACGTGGTTCCACTGCCATTCTATATTGAGCCTTCCACTGTCAAAGTCGTCATCGTGTACAAATGCCGGCCTTGGATCCTGTACGTGACCTGTATCAGGCTTCACCCACGTATTGGGTGCCTTGCGGAGGTTGCCAGGCAGGCCTATCAGCGGAAAACCCTCATGCCAGGTGATCGGGACCAGGGCCACCATGCGACCAGCACTGCCGTGGTCCTGCATGATGATGCTCCACCACTGGCCAGACGGTGTATCCACAATACCCCCTTGATGCAAGGTCAGGCCTGGGTCATTCGGCCTTGCGCGTATCGGCGTACCGCTGGGTACACCAAGCGACTCGCCCTGGACCATCCTCTCTACAGTCCAAGGCCCTTGGATGGAATCGGCCCGTGCAACGAGTTGGTCTGTACTTGCACCTGGTATGGCCGAGACATCGTAGTACTTGCCATTGATCTTGTAGAGGTGATGGCCTTCGCCCAGTTGTGCATCCAGCATGTATCGGACACCAGGCACGAATCCCCTCAGATCAGGTGTAAGTTCCTCGATCGGATAAGGCCTGCGGTTACCAGAGATGATATAGATCTTGCCATCGTCATCAAACAAGACGGAAAGGTCGTGCCTGCCAGGCAACTGATTCCGCTCCCATGGGCCATGTATGGACCTCGAACGGAAGACCTGCAGGCCCACGCCATTGACATTGCAGAATACGTAGAACATCCCATTGTGATAGCGGATACACGGCGCCCATATGCCCTGGCCATAAATATTCCTGCCGCCTTCCATGCGGAATTCTGGCCCAAGATCTAGCCTGTCCATGCAATAGCCAACAAGCTCCCAATTGACCAGGTCCTTGGATTGCATCAACTGTACCGCTGGGTTCATGTGCATGGTGGTACCGGCCAGGTAATAGGTATCCCCAACGCGGATGATATCTGGATCCTCGAACTCTTCATAGAACAACGGATTGGAATAGGTCCCGTTGCCGTTATCGGCGGTCCAGTGTCTTGCTGGATCAGCCGCAGGCCCGGCCACGGCCGGAGATGCAAATACTATAATGCTGCCTAGCAGGACCGAGATCACTTGCCTAGAATTCCGTTGAAGTAGATGCATCACAATGCTCCTTTCTTGAAGGCCCTGGCACGGACAGGCCTGTATGCAGGACCGTTACCAGTTCCTCTGCATCATATACCTCTGGTATGATCCATTGAGACCCAAACACCAATTTGGGCACACCGCCTCCACCTGTCTGCCCAAAGATCCTGCAGCCTTGCTGCAGGTAAAGCTCAATCCACGGATCTGCCAGGGCGGCCTCGAGCTTGCCCTTGCCTACCAATTCCACTGCCTTTGCCTTGGCAGCCTCTACACTGCGTGGCTTCCAATGGTCACCAGACTCGAACGAGAACATCCAGCGATTGAAGGCAGAGAAGGCCTCGGGTCTTGCCAGCCAAACAGCAAGGCCTATCTTGGCCAACTGGCAGCAGTCCTTGTATACCTCCAAGTCCCGAGCCACATAAGGATTGCAACTGCTATCTAGTGGCGTAGGACACAAGACAAAGGCCAGTTTGCCGTCATAAAGGCTGATGACCTGGTCAAGCATGAAGTGCATCCTCTGGCAATGTGGGCACTTGTAGTCGAAAAGCAATGTGACGATATATGGGGCGTCGGGTGAACCAAGTAATGGGGCATGGTGAGGATCGATGGCAGGCAGTACATCCTGCGCCTGGCCGCCTTCAAACCTTGCACCGCCAGGCATCCAGACCTGGAGGATCGCAAGGCCCCCAGCCATGCCAAGACCCGCACAGGCCAGGCCCAGGTTCAACAAGTAACCTCTATACCGCTGGGTGGGCCTACTGGCCAGATCCGATTGCCCTGATGCCTTCCACATGACAAGGCTGGCCAGAACCACACCTGTCAGGTGGGCAGCCATGCAGTACGGACAGAAGGCCCTGATGATCCACTTCTGCACCACAGTAAACCAAACAGCACTGCCAACGATCGCCCCCGCAAGCACCACCATCACGCCCCATGCCAGGCGACTCAGATGCAAGTCAGTACCTGGGCCGAGGAATAGACTTGCCACCAACATGGCCAGATATACCCCGGCAGCCAGGCCACTTACCGGCAATACCCCACCTATGGTGGACCAGCGGCTATTGAGTACCTGACCGCACCCGCTGCCGCATCCTATCATCGACCCGCCGGCAATATAATGCCAGCTCAGATAGGTAGTCAAACCCAGGGCAATGAGAGTCAACACCGTGATACCCCACCGCCACCAGGGCCATGACTTAACAGCACCTGCTGCTAGCCTGCAAAGAACCAAGGCCGGCCCTCCTTGCCCAGGTCATCCTTCAGGTATAACCGCAAGGAGCTGCGTTCGCCAAAGGCATGCTCAAAGTCACCTCCTGGCATAGCGGTTTGGGGCACCGGGTGTCGGAAGCCCACTACAGACCTGGGCACCTACTGAATGCGGTTTGCTCAGCTTGCCCTCGAGCGTGATACCGGTGCCACACACCAGTGCACCTGCCTCATGTGCCTTGGTCAATGGTGAGCTGACAGTAATGGACATACCACCTGGCCCACCGAAACGACCCCGGCCACCAGTAACGGAGGCAACAACCGCCGTCTCCTGGTTGTCGCCACTGTCGATAGTGATCGTCTGACCTGGGGCAAAGCCAAGTGTGCTGGCCACAGGTATGACCGTAGCACCATTATCAGTAGACCTGGTGATGGTCGTGCCGCCTGCAGTACCGACCTTGGCAATGACTGCAGTCTCACTGTTCTCGCCAGAATCAATGACGATCGTCTGACCAGCGGCGAACTCCGCCACACTCGAGACCTTGATATTGCTGGCACCTGGATCAGCTGGAACCGCCAGGATGGTGGCGGTCTGCGTCAGAAAATCCTGGCAGTTGCTGTCTGTGTCCTGGCCATCAGGGAAGCGGCCCGTACTCCTATTGGCCTGGCGGGCCTGGCCTCTGCCCCGACCGAATGGGCCAGGACCTGCACTTGGCGAAGGCGCGTAACAGCCACTACGGCCGGCACCTGATTCTGCCTGGTAACCCTCTGCTGCCCATGGATCCACCAACCCTCCATAGTTGAGGCTATCGACCACAAGGCCTGATGCATCACGCAAGACCATGCTGGCGGCATTGGTGAGCACAGGACCTCCGAACCACTGGTTTGGCGAAGGCCTGCCCTGATAGCCTGCAGATGTGACCTTTGGGTCACGTACCACGCTGTTTATCTGGTGGTCCCTTTCCAAAGGCCTGTCGAGCGTGATGCCGGTACCAAGTGGCTGGACTGGCTCGTTACTGGAGTGTGCAAAGGCAGTGGCCGGTTTGAAGCTGATCCCAGTCCCCCTGACACTGAATGGGAGGTTGGAGGAGTGGTTGAACTTCAGCGGCTCGGCCAGGTCTAGACCTGTGCCTGGATCCTCACCAGGCCTTAGAGGGCCATTGAAGGTACTGCGTACTGATGCAGTACCAACCTTTGTGACCGTGACGGTCTCGACCCCGTGTCCTACGCTATTGATATCCAGCCTGATCTTATCACCTACAGAGATGTTGGCCACAGATGAGACCTTGATGTTGGTGTCACCTGCCTTTGCATCTGCGGATAGCCAAGCCTGTGTGCCAGGCTTGCCCACCTCAGTGATGGTCACTACCTCATACCTCTCGATAGACTGGCCGACCACTGGATAGGTGGCACCATAGCCAATGCCCATCTTCTGTCCGACCTCGAAGCCTGCTACGCTGGTCACCGGCACATTGGTCGATCCAGCCGGTATGGTGATCACTGGACCATCAGGCAATGGTTGCCAGATGGTCGTTGGGTTGCCAGCAGCGGTCCCGACACTGACGATCGTGCGGGTCTCCATGGCATCGCCCGTATCGATCTGGACCGTATCGCCCGGATTCATGCCCGCTGTGCTCCTGACATAGATGACCGTATCGCCCTTCTTGGCCGGGGCTGCCAGCCCGGAGTTGGCCAGGCCCAGCAGGTAGAACCCCTTGGGCCCCAGCTTGGTGCCAGCTGGGATGGCTGTGGAGGAGAAGATCGCCTGCTGGGTAGGACGGATGGTCAATGTCCAGTTGGAGATGTCCACTGGATCATCGCCGGCGTTGTATAGCTCGATGAAGGAATCCGTGGGATTTCCATCAGCGCTGATGCGGAACTCGTTGATCTTGACTGGACTGACGTTCCGCACCTTCTGGGCCATGGTCTCAGACTGTGTTCGACCGGTAGGCAGGTTTGTCCACGCGGCAGTGGCCACTATGTCGCCATTGAATGGCGCAGTTCCAGATGTGACCTGGAAGGTTACGCTCACCGATTGACCTGGTGCAATAGGCTCGGTAAAGGCCTTGGAGGCCTGATCAGTACCACTGACCACGGCCTTCCAGCCCTTCGGCACGGCAATCCCCAACCTCAGGTCAGACACAGGCCCGCCTGTGGTGTTGGTGAAGGTAACAGTCGTCTGCTGCGTAGATCCTGGCCTGAATGTCTGCAGCCCTGGAGGGGCAGTCACTGCGGAGACAGGGGCGATGCTAAGCCTCTGCACATCGTATCTGGCAGCGACTATGTTGGCCTGGACCTTCTGCTGGGTCTGCTGTGAGGGGAAGGTACCAGCATCAGTCATCGCGCCTTCATAGAAGGTGCCTTGGGACCCATTGCTGTTGTCGCCGCCATTGCCCAAGAGGATGGCCCCCTGCTTTCGCATGGGATCATAGCTGCTCCTGGGATTCTTGACCCTTGGACCATCGTACATGATCTTCAGGTCACCCTTTTGGGCATCGCCGCCCATGGTCCTCCAATGATGCGGTTCCCCGTCCATGGTAGCGGTCACGAATCTCCAGGTGATGGTCGGCAGGTCCGGACAGTACTTGTCGTTTGGAGACTCATTGACACAACCGACCAGGTTGTTCTCCTGATCGCTCATGATCCATGGACCAGGCCCGCTGCCACGATACCAGGCCGTGGCATTGCCAAAGTATGTGGTCTCCATGGTGCCATCGCCATCGTCACGGCTGTCGATCTCTGCATTGCCGTAGTCAAAACAGCAGCCAGAGTTGTAGTGGTGCCCATTGACCACCCAGTATTGTCCTTGTGCCTGGTCATCAACTGCCGTACCCTTAGGGTCGTTATTCCTCAGGCCCATCCCTGGCTCTATAAAGACCCCATAGACCTTATGCCCCATGAGCGTGACAGGTGCCATATCCGCAAGGGGCAGATTGTTGAACCCACCCATGGCCGGGCCACTAAATCCACCACGAGGGGCTTGGTAGAGGTGATTGCCATTGCCGGACTGATCATAGATGATGGTGATCCAGCAGTAGGTATTGGCACAGAAGGCGTCTTGTGCTGCAGCATCTGCATAGCCACCTGGGTCATCAGCAGAAGGCTGTACAACACCAATGTCCAAGGTCTTGCCGTCGGACTGGCGCATGACCTGATAGAGCGGGCCATTGTATGATGCATACAGTGCGCGCGTGGTACTGTGGGCAGCCACACACGGGCAGCCCGCAGCAGCATAGATATCGCAAGGGCCCTGTGGCCTTGGTGGTACTGATGCCTGGCCAGCATCACCTTGTCTAGCCAGGATCAGCACGGCCGTCGGCAATGCCATGGCCACCGCAATCGCTGCCAGTAGACCAATCCTCGTCTTCATGTCTGACCTCCTGTTATTTCAAGCCGAGATCCCCTCGCCAGCACCTTGCCCGCGACGCACGGACATGATTACAACTAGAAGTGCCCTTGCCCAGCCAACACGCCAGGCAGGCCCAAGGGATCGAGTTTGTAAGCCTAGTCCTTCTTATCTGCTGTTGCAACAGATTGGTACCTGTATCCAAACCTAGCCCATGTGCAAACATCGGCATGGATCGTCAGGGCTCCCCTAAGAAGGGATCGCCGAAGACTATCCAAGAATAGTCGGCACGACCTGAACATGTTGCCATCAGCGTCAGGAATCGTACATGGGCAGGTATGGGTATGTCTATCTTATAAACGGGATTTTGCTCCTGGGGAAAGTTCAGGTGGACCGACAGTTGACCATCAAGCAGTACCCAGACATCCGCATGGCTGAATCTGGGGTGAGGCAGGTCCCTCGGTATGCCACAGGTGGCCGTGAACCGGCCGATGAGAACGTCAGGGTTATCGCGTCTAATCTCATCCAGGTCGAATGTGATCCCAGCATTTGGATGCAGGGTCATTGCAGGATGTGCAGGTGTGCCATAAGTGACCCCATTGAGTCTAGTAACAAAGACCTGTTGGGTAAGGATATCAAAGAACCTGCCGCTATTCGCCGGTCCGCCATAATAACTGCCCCTAGTGCGGGGACAACCGGTAAAGACCAGTCCGGTGGTACTGATCGTCACACGACCCGAGGCCCCATATGGTATAAACACACTGTCAACCCCCTTTGATCTGACCGGTTGAAAGCGATCTTGTCTGACCCAGCGGATGGTGTTGGGCAAACCTGTGAACGGCTGTCCTGTCACAAGATCTATACCGCGTTCCAATGTACCTGTGCCACGGCCATTGCCACCACCTACGATGTCCGCCAGGCTGATCCGCCGCTTCAAGTTTGCAGGCTGGCTCGCAGGTGGTATCTCCAAGACGAAGAGATCCACCCGCGCAGCCAGCCCGCCCTGGAGGGTATGTCTGTCCGCACCTACTACTGCTGCAGATCCCTCGTTGACCAGGATCGACCTGGACTGCTCAGCGCCTTGGGTATCGACTGTAACACGGATCTGCCCCTTCAAGACATGGGCCTCGGTACTTCCGTCAGGATGTGCAATCACACCGAACTGTGTGCCCATGTCCGTTATCAGGGCAGTAGGCGTCCTCACCTGGAAGCCTTTTGGCTGGGCCTCTACGGTGGCCACAAGCCTACCGCTGCGAAGGTCAACCTCCATGGGTCCCTTGAGCTCCAACCGACAAGGCCCTTCGAGCAAGAGACTGGCACCAGCTCCTATCCCCATCCGGGCCAGACCGCTGCGAAGATAATAGGGACCGGCACGCAGGACCCCACCTACTGATGGATGACGACCTTGCCACTGAGTGCAGTAATCCTCCACCAGTACCCCTATCACCGGTCCCCTGCCTTCCCTAACAAAACTAGTTAGACCGAAGAACACCACACCGCCTATGAGCAAGGCGGCAGCTATGGTATAGAGCAGTAATTTGCTCCTGGTGGAGCTACGCCTCCTTTCAGCAGCCGAAAGGGCCCTAATCAGGTCGGCCTTGGATAGATCCCCTGTCACATGGCTAGATCTACGGACCACCGCAGCAACTACCATACTATCGATGTAGTAGTCTCGTACCTGCGGATCTGCCAATATCGCATCGGCCAGATGCTGGACCTCCTCCTGGTTGGCATTCCCATCCAACAAACGTTGGAGTAGCTCATCCATATTCGGAAATGGTGGCTTACTCATAATGATCCGCTCGCTTGGGCCAATGTCCTCCGCATACATCTCAGCAGCATGCTGTTGATCTGACCTAATATGTGGTACACGTGCCGGGCAGAGATCTTCAGATGCTGGGCTATGGTTGCAACCGGCGTGTTGAGCTCATATCGCATCTTTATGACCCGCTTGGACCGGTCATCCAACAAACTCATACACTTTCTGAGTGCCTCAATGCGGCTGGGCAGTTCATCCTGTACAGTAGGTATCTGATCCAACAATGCCTCGAACAGCGAGTCCGGTACTGCCACCTGTTTGCTTCGAGCTAGGCTCCTGCGGTATTCGAGGATCTGGTACCGCATGATCTTTATGGCCCAGGCTGCGAAGTTGGTACCAGGCCTGAACTGGTCAAACTTTCGCCACATCACTGCCAGACCATCCTGGAACAGATCGTCTGCATCGTGTACATGTGGTACGAGTGTGAGCATATAGGCATAGATCTCCTGCTCGTGCCGCATCAGGAGCCTGACAAACTCCAGTGTGCGTTTATCCTGATTCATTATCGAACCGTCAGATGGTTGCCGTCTCTATAAGTAACTGACATACAACCGGAAAAAGGATATGAAAAATTGGTCTGACACCCACTTACAGTATAGAAGGGCTGATTTTTTTGTCACTTATCGACCCAGCTAACGGTATATCAGAAGGATAAGGGCCGATAAGGAGAAAGACTATGGAAGGACATGCAACTAGGTATCTTAGCAGCTTATTGTTGCTGGGCATCTCAGCTCTGGTGTGCCTAGCCCAATCCGATCAACTTCCACAGACCGATGACTGGAGGCCTTCGGTATTGAATCAGCCTGGCCAACTGTATCCCCAGGTCAACTCTCAACGCTATGCAAGGTTCCGCATCCTGGCGCCCCAGGCACAAAGCGTCTCTGTTACCCTTGGCGGACGCGGCGGCACCCCCCTAACGAAGACAGAAGACGGCTACTGGATCGGTACCACCGCAGCACCTCTGGATGAAGGCTTCCACTACTATCGGGTCATAATAGATGGGGCCTCGGTAACTGACCCAGGCACCATGACCTTCTATGGCTCGTGCCGGCTGGAGAGCGGTATTGAGGTCCCCGCCCATGACCAGGACTTCTACGCCCTAAAGGACGTGCCTCACGGCCAGGTACGCCAGATCCTCTTCCCCTCGAAGAGCACCAACACATCTCCCCGCGCATTCGTCTACACCCCTCCTGACTACGACAAGGATCAGACCAAGCGATATCCGGTGCTCTACCTCCAGCACGGCTGGGGTGAGGATGAGACAGGCTGGTGCACCCAAGGCCATGCCAATCTGATCATGGACAACCTCATCGCAGAAGGTAGGGCAAGGCCCTTCATAATCGTGATGACCTATGGCATGACCAACGATGTCAGGCCAGGCGGGCTTGCTCGTTTCGATATCCGGCCTTTCCAGACGGTCCTGATCGAGGAGTTGATCCCATACATCGACTCAAACTTCCGTACGCTGTCCGATCAACCCCACAGGGCCATGGCAGGCTTGTCAATGGGCGGCATGGAGACAAGGCAGATTACCTTGAGGAACCTTGACAAATTTGCCTATATTGGCCTATTTAGCGGAGGCAGCATCTCGCCTGAAGATGTCAACAACACCCCTGGCTTCAAGGACAAGGTCAAGCTGGTATTCGTCAGCTATGGAAGCCGCGAGATAGGCGGAGGCCGTGGCGGCTTTGGCGGAAACCCACAGGCCAATGCCGAGGCCCTAAAGAATGCCGGTATCAACTGCGTCTTCTACGTCTCCCCCAATACTGCCCACGAATGGCAGACCTGGAGACGTAGCCTCTACCAGTTCGCACAACTGCTATTCAAAGATGATACTACGCAGACAACCAAGAGATTCGAGCTGCGGGTAAACTGCGGTGCAACTACGTCATACAAAGACAGGCTTGGCAACACCTGGTTGGCAGACCGGGAACTGGGGGCCGGCAATACTTGGGGTGCAAATGGAGGCTCTACCATGGATCGCACTGGAGTTGGCGTCACTGGCACCGATATCTCCCAGATCTATGAGACCGAACGCTATAGCATGGACTGGTACAAGTTCATGATCCCAAACGGCACATACACAGTGCGTCTGCACTTTGCCGAGACATTCGAGGGCATCAGCGGACCGGGCGAGAGGGTCTTCTCTGTCAGCCTGCAGGGCAAAGAGGTGATCAAGGACCTAGATCCTTTCAAGGTCGCTGGCAGTGCACTCAAACCAGTGGTCAAGGAGTTTAAAGGCGTCTCTGTAGAGAATGGGCAATTGGTGATCGGCTTTACACCCAAGATCGAGAACCCACAGATCTGCGGGATAGAGATCCTTGCAGAGTAGACTGGCCATCTTAGGGAATTTCATGCTTATGGGGCGGGCATGTTTGTGTTCTAGTGTTAAGGAGAAAATTGACTATGGAAAAGCCGCCAAGCACCAAACTAACGCTGTTTTCCATCTTGCTCGCAAGCATCTGGACTAGTAGTCTTCTGGCGCAGTCTACTGGTCCTAAAAGGCTGGATTTGCCACCTGTTCCAACTAGATCGCCATCTGCACCAACCGTTTCCGCGCATCCATCGCCCTACAACCTATCGGGGGTCCAGTACCCTCGTATCGAGGAGGATTTCCGCGTCACGTTCCAATTCCGCGCGCCCGACGCCCAGAAAGTCCAGGTCGCCCTTGTCACCTCTGGATCAAATTCCCTAAATCCACTTCCGTATGACATGGTCAAAGGCGAGGACGGCATTTGGACTTATACAACCAAGGAACCGCAGAGTCCAGGTTATCACAACTATTGGATGATCGTCGATGGGGCCGTTGTACTGGACCCTGGTACCGAGACATTCATCGGTTATGGTCACATCTGCAATGGCTTCGAGATCCCAGAACCAGGTGTGACATTCTATGACTTGAAAGACGTGCCACATGGCAACGTATTGATCAAGTACTACTTCTCCAAGACGGCCAATTCCTGGCGGCGTATCTTCGTGTACACACCACCGGACTATGACAAGAATACCACTACCCGCTATCCAGTGTTGTATCTGCAACACGGCGGCGGTGAGGACGAACGGGTTTGGATCGAAATGGGCCGGGCAAACTTGATCCTTGACAACCTGCTAGCCGAAGGCAAGGCCAAGCCCATGATCATAGTCATGGAAAGCAGCTACATATCCAACATGGGAGCAGGCGGACGCAGGGGAGGATTTGCCGGACCAGGAGGAGGTCCTTTCGGACAGCTTCTGATCAACGATTTGATCCCCTGGATAGACAACAACTTTCGTACGCTTGCTGATAAGGATCACCGTGCCATGGCGGGCCTCTCTATGGGAGGTATGCTGACCGCAGCGATAACCATGTCGAATCTCGACAAGTTCTCATATATCGGCCTATTTAGTGGTGGTGCAGCCATCGGATTTGGTCGTATGGGTCGCGGTAACACAGCGGGTGAAACATTAGGCCTCAAGACGATCTACAGCGGTGCCATGGCCGATCCGAACGAGTTTAACAGGAAGGTCAAGGTCCTTTACATGAGTTTTGGCTCAGAACCCCCACTAGAGAATCCAGAGGGCTTGAAGAGGCACTACGAGCAACTCGTGGCTGCAGGGATCAAGAACTGCTACATGTATATCTCCCCTGGCACCTCACATGAATGGCAGACCTGGAGACGTAGCCTCTACCAGTTCGCACAACTGTTGTTCAAAGACTAAAGGAGAAAGACTATGGCAATCAACAAAAACAGGGCGTTGCTGTTACTGGCAATCGTAAGTCCTCTGTTCTTTGCATATCTAGTGCGTGCCGAGGATTCAAATGATTGGAGGCCTTCCCCTCTTAATCAGCCCGGAAGGGAGTATCCTCAGGTTACCTCCGATGGCAGGGTCCGCACTAGTATCCGCGCGCCAGATGCGCAAAGGGTCGAATTGGACATAGGTGGCGTCAGATACCCACTGACAAAGGGTGAGGACGGCGTCTGGAGAGGCGGTGAATCAAGGCCGCAGGACGAGGGCTTCCACTACTATCAGATCTGGATAGACGGGGCTGCTGTCCCAGATCCAGGCAGCCTCTACTTCTACGGTGCCAGCCGCTGGGGTAGCGGCGTTGAGACACCTGCCCATGACCAAGACTTCTATGCCCTCAAGAACGTCCCACATGGACGAGTGTGTGAGACCTACTTCTATTCCAAGAGCACCAACAGGGTACAACGTTGCTTTGTCTACACACCACCTGACTACGATAAGGACCCGACCAAGCGATATCCTGTACTGTACCTGCAGCACGGCGGCGGTGAGGACGAGACCGGTTGGCCCAACCAAGGAAGGGCAAATCTGATCATGGATAACCTGATTGCAGAGGGCAAGGCAAGGCCATTTATCATCGTCATGGCCAATAGCAACGTAGGTGGGCCTGGTCCAAGGATGGGTGGGAGGGCCGCACCGGGTGGACCTGCGCCCGCCGGCCCAGGTGACCCGAATAGGCCTCGCGGCCCCATGCCAGGCCAGAGGGGTGGGAGGATGGGCCCAGGTATGGGCTTCAACTTCAACGCATTCCAAACGGTCCTTGTGGACGAGTTGATCCCCTACATCGACTCAAACTTCCGTACGCTGTCCGATCAACCCCACAGGGCCATGGCAGGCCTATCCATGGGTGGCATGCAGACCAGACAGATAACATTGGCCAATCTTGATAAGTTCGCCTACATCGGCATCTTCAGTGGTGGTACTATCACCATGCAGGATGTCAACAACACCCCTGGCTTCAAGGACAAGGTCAAGCTGGTATTCGTCAGCTATGGAAGCCGCGAGATAGGCGG
>JARYLO010000043.1 GCA_029907605.1 Sedimentisphaerales bacterium | reverse complement strand
GATGACTTCTGGCAATCAGATCCCAACGCCAACAAAACATCATCGGAGAAGATCAAGGTCCACTCACCATCAGTTCTAGCCTTGGGACAAAGAACCTCTGTGCAATACTTGCCAATACCTAGCCAAAGGCCTTCACTTCCAATTGACTGTGTCCGCCACTTGTGCTCATCTGGCAGTTGTAGGGCCAGTTCTCCTAACGCGTCCCATCTGGCACAAAGGGTTGACCAACGTTGCTATCGCTAGCAACCTCAAATCTAAGAGTATACCAGGCTAAGACTTGCACATTGCAAGCCAGTACCTGGATCGGCATCGTAACTGCCCCTGCCCGAATAGCCAAAAAGGCCTGCAAGGATGGAAATGGTACCAGGTCCACTGATCCTCCAGCAGGTACATCGATCTGGTCTTGATAAACCCTAGCACCTTGGCCAATAACCCTGACAGGCCCAGAAGGTGAACCCTGCGAGGTATAACCGAAAGTTGTGGATGGACTGATGATGCAAGCGGCGTATCCTAGGGTTGTCGTGCTTGATAAGTTACCTATCTTCAATAGAAAGGAGTACGCCGCATGAACCAATCTACAATCAACAATGAGCTTGTATCCATGGCAAGTATTCATGTATTGGATGCCCAGGCCAGGCTGGCAGATGCACAGAGTGCGGAGATCGCTGCCCTTGCAGACTACCAGATCTCCTTGGTGGACCTTGCCTATGCCACAGGTACACTAATAGGGGCATCTAACGTGGAATGGCAGCCGCTGAGGCCGGATCCAGATGGCCCGTAGCCAGACCTACTCAGAGAGATGATCTGCATGGACAGCCAGGATAAAGGATAACTTGGGGTTGGATGTATCCGGACTCACTACCAATTCGCCTATCATCACACGGATTGCGATCCCCTATGGACTTGGGATCTTGGCCCGTGCGGCCTGTCAGCAGGTGGTGTATTTGGCAGACCTGTTTGGCATGGAGGTCACCTACAGCGGCGGTATGATCAGCCAATCTGCAGGTCCTTGCCGGAACTGGTGGAGGCCGTGATCGGCAACCATGGCATATTCACCCCTCTGGTAGCCAAGGACTTTCCCGGAAGCCTGACCTACTATAGCAGCCCTGAAAGAGTCATTGTCGAGAGGGCGATGGATACCCAATTGGCCCTAACCGGCCTGGATGTGGCACTGTGATCCGGCTTGGCCCAGGATGGCCCCCTGTGTGGATCCGAGACGAGCAACGGGCTATGACCAGCACGGTCACAGCCCGTTGCCATGTGATGCCATTACTGCTTGTGTTCTTACCTGCAACCAAGGCCCCCGATCAACTGGATGCCGTCTATGTTCCAGCCTGAGTAGGGGTAGGCATTTGGCTTTATCTGGTACAACCACCTGACATATACGTTCGGTTGGCCGTCCGCAAGACTAAGATCTAGATCTTGCTGAACCCAAGAATTGTCTGTAATCGGATTGCGATCTACGTGCTCCAAGATGGGTACCCAGACTGTGCGAGCCCCATCTATAGAAACCTCTACCGCGCAGCGTACGTAAGCAGGCTCATCGGCATTTAGCCACCTAAAGAAGTGCAACCTGGTGCCTTTGGCCGTGCTCAGATCAAATGGCCCTGCGGTAAGACAATATGGCCCGCCTACTGTCAGGGCGTAATCCCCGCTCAGGTTGACACCAAAGACATTTTGGCCGGTATGGCCCCTCGAGGGATCAGGATTGCCATATTGCTGACCCCCTTGACCAAGAGGCCTTCCAAACTCCCACTGGCCACCCGTAGTCCAGCCGGGGTTGGCATCCAGCGTGAAGTCGTAGAGGACCTGCTCGAATACGGCAGTCAGTTTATAGTTGCCATCTACGGTCACCAAGGCCTTCGAACCGTCAACCACCACCTTGCCTGCATCAATAGCGCTTCCCTGCCAGCAGATGAATCTAAAGCCCGGCTCTCATGTGGCTAGGACCTGCACCTGCTGGCCACATGGATAGCTGGGCCCTTGAGGGTCTACAAACACTGAACCCCTACCTGCAGCAGTTGCGGTTAATGTACATCCCTGGCATGGCTCGACAGAGAAGCACCAGACAGGCCCTTTGATGTCACCTCCAGGTGTATGCGCCACTACCTGCCAATAATACTGGCCCTGTTCCAGGAGATCGCCTACCTGCACAGATGCACCTGGCAGGTTCTCAGCGATCTTTTCCAGTGGCGAACAGGCACCTGCGGCCAGAAAGACGTCATAGCCAGTTGCACCTGTAACAGGCTGCCAGGTGAGCATGCTTACCCCGCAGCTCACTGCATTGCCATCAGGAGGGTTTGGCCCCATTGGATACAGGCCACGTGTATCTGTGGTTGGGAACAGAGTAACTGACAGACCGTACCGACCATTTCCAGGGTATTTACTCGATGCCACCAGCGTATATACACCCGTTGCCTGAAGCTGATAATCCTCGATACGTGCGACATAGTAGCCGTACACATCCTTGACCCGCTTACCGTTTGGGTCGTAAAGTTGAAGGCGCGGCCAAAAGGAACCCTTGTCTTCAATCTCGGCCATCTCAATAGCAACGCCCTGGCCCGGATACCCATAAAAGGTGTATGCGTCTGTGTCACCTACAGGGTCGATCCAACCCATCTCGGTCTGGCCTGAGGCAATGCAGCCACCATCTGGGTCTTCCTGCAGTTCATTCGCTGACACCAACACACACGGGCAGGAGATTAGGTCTTCCTGTTGGGAAGATGCAAGTTTCTGCACTGAAAGCAGAATACAGACCGACAAGGTCAAAAATGCGAGGTTGGTCTCTGGTACATAGCTCACCTCCTTGGAATTAAGTGCTCAAATGACAAAAGCCATTGAATTAACATTCCTTAACCTCTATGCATCTACTGGTTCTCCCATACCGCTCCTTTCAATCAAAGACCGCGTATATGGACCTGGCTAACAGGATGCCCGGTCCCTTTCCAAAGGATAATACGCAAATGCCAACCTGATCTTGCGCGCAAGGTGAGAAACGGCATGCTGGAGTTATTTGGTGTTTGGCAGGTCTGAGGGGTTCTACCTGACCTTATCGTCCATGGTCTATATTCATGACCTAGCATGGCCTACTCCGAGATAGCCAGTCCGGCAGACGAAATCTTCGCTCTTGAAGGGTGTCAGGTTCAGGTGAGCCTGCGCCGCCCTACCGCCTTTTTGACAAGGCCGACTTTGCAATCAAGCTGTGTTGTCATGTCAAGCCTTGTACATGCCTTCCTGTATGATTTATGCTGTGTCTTGTTCGAAACTTTGCCTTAGCCAGGTGTGGGTTAAGTACATGGCGGAAGCCAAGCAAGGCTGTCCCAACCATCGGATCGAGATGGGAGATCAGGATGGCCGGTCTCGCCAGGTCTTATTTCAGCGCTGGGATGAACACCAAGATATAGCCGGCTGGAGCTCGCCTGATAGGTGCCTGCTCTTAGGGCCGCGCTTCGGATTCAGCCAAGATGCATCGCGCTTGTCAAGGGCATGGGGGACATTGAAGACCTTGTCCAGTGCCTTGATTCAAGGCCTTGGCTGTGGTAGGTTTCCTGCATGGTAGTTGCAGGTCGTATCTGTCTGGCCGGTGTATTGGTGGCGGTTTGTTGTTGTGCCTGCCTGGGTGCTATGGGCAGGCCAGTGGATCCTAATGCCTTTGCAGCGGCCCTGGAGCAGGTCCGGTTCGAGCAGGAGGCCCAGGTACCTGCTGCCAAGGACCTCAAGGCTGCCAGCGAGGCATTCATGGCCTGGCAGGCCGAGGTCTTCAGGCAGAGGCAGGAGATGTCTAGAAGGTATTCGAGGCTATTGAGCAGGCGTGTAGAGGTGCCCCCGCCTGTGCCATCTAGCGCTGAGCCGCCGTACATGATAAGGCTGGATGTGCCCATGCCGTTCCCCTCTGACCTGCAATTGAGTATGTCCGTTGGGGAACCTACTGCATCATTCGCTATTAGGGCTGGGTCAAAGCTACTATCTGTGATAGGTGCCTCCTATAAGGCTGGCGTCGGTTACTGTGCTTCCGACAATAAGTGGCTGGTGGCAGATGCAGCAGAGCTGGAGGTGGGGGTCAAGTCAGGGGGCCTAGAGCTCGCATGGGTCAGCCAGTTCTACAGCTCTAGTTGGAGCCAGCGCGAGTCATCTGGGGCGGGCCTGCAGCTTGCTACAGACCTGTATAAGGTCAAGGGTGCTATAGGCTATGATGGCGATGGCCAGCTTACTACTGCGGTTGGCTATGAACTGCTTGGCACACCCAAGGCCCTCAGTAGGTTGGCAAGTGCCTCTTTGGAACTATCGGCAGAGGTGTTTGCGCCGGTGAAGGTGCATGGCCTGACCCGTAGCAAGAGGACCCTTCCAAGTAGCATTATGGAGTACTCTGCCAGGCTTGCCAAGTACCTGACTGGCCAGGTGGATTGTCCCCATTGCGGTGCAAGGGGCAGGTTGGATTGTGCCAGTTGCAGCAACAGAGGCCAGATCGTCTGTCCAAAGTGCCCGGGCAATAAGGAGGTTACCTGTACAAGGTGCAATGGTGGGGGGATGCTCGTTTGTTCGACCTGCAGGGGTTCGGGTTGGGTCGATTGCAGTGCCTGTGGTGGCAGCGGCCAGGCCCGCTGCGGGGTCTGCGGAGGCAGTGGACATGTGACCACATACCAGAGCGAGACCAGATCTCGGCAGGTCCGCAAGCTGATCAGTGCTGGTTTTGACGAGAACGGCCAGCCGTTCGAGCAATGGGGCTACCAGACCGAGTACTACACCGTGGAGGTACCGGTCTCCCAGACCTGCTCTGCCTGTGGAGGCTCAGGCCGTGTTGGCACATGCAGTGCTTGTGGCGGCAGTGGTAAGGTCAGGTGCCGCACCTGCGAAGGTTCAGGGCAGGTCTATTGCAGCAGGTGCGGTGGCAGCGGGAAGACCCAGTGTAGTAGTTGCAAGGGCAAGGGAGGTGTGACCTGTCCGGACTATGGTGGAAAGACATTGACCTGCCCATTGTGCAAGGGCAAGGCACACCTTGGGGATTGAGATGAGACGGATCTGTGTATGGATGCTCGGTCTTGCGATGGCCATCCTGGCCGGCTGCCAATCAACCGGTCCGCGGGTGGCGATCACCAGCCAGCAGGCAGACTCTTTGGGATTATCACTTACAGGTAAGATCGCTGCAGCTCAAGGCGGTGATCTATTCCTTGTGACCGGAAACGGCCTGGCCAGATACAATCCCAAACAAAACAGGATAGAGGACATCCTCAACGACCCCTGCCAGGATATCAGGGATATAGCCTTGACCCCAGATGGGGTCCTCCTTGTGCTGAGACCAAGGCGTCTTGATGCATGGGTGGCTGGGTATCTGGTGGGTCTGTACGAACTGCCGGCAGATGCAAGGGCGGTCAGTACAGGCGACCGATATCCATATGTCCTATTGTATCCTAGGCAGGGTGGGCAGGTGGTTCGCATAGCCCTGCTTGGACCTGACAAGGGTAGGATGGAGACCGTACTTTGGACAGAGGACCGGCCCAGTGTTATATGTGCGGTAAAGGGTGGGTGCCTGGTGGCCTCAGGAGGCAATGTGTTCAAGGTGACAGAGCCTGTAGGCCCTGACAGGTCTGCGACAGCAGTCCTATTGGTGGCCATACCTGAGGGGATCACCTCCATGGCAGTGGATCAGGACAGGCTCATCCTTTATCTTGCCACGGCCAATGTAACATTTGCCTGGTCTAAGGGCCAGGTCATGCCTGTCTTGCCATTCGGAGGGGACCTTGGCCTGTATGGAGAGACACTCAGTATCTGTGGTCACGGTCAGGTAATCCAGCTCGAGCAGGCATCCCAATATGTCAAGAGGACATGGAGGTCCCTGAGGTAGTCCATGGAGCAACGTTATAGGAAGGCAATACTGAAGTCCCTGCAGGGCTCTGGCTACCAGCCCCAGAGTCTGGCTGCCTTGGCGAGGCAGCTCGGTATAGACAGGCAGGACCTGCCTGCGTTCGAGGCGGCCTTTGAGCAGCTCAGGAGGGATGGCCTTGTGATCATGGGCGAGGGAGGGATGGTCTACCCGGCCCCTGTGGCAGGTATGGTGACCGGGATATTCCGGGCAAACCAGAGGGGTTTTGGCTTTGTATGTCCGCTAGAGCCTGGTGCCCATGCCAGCCTATTCATTCCGCCAGATGCAGTTGGTGATGCGATGAATGGGGACGTGGTCCTGGCGAGGGTCGTTCGCAAGAGGCGTTCCGCTGGCCAGGTCAGGTACAGCGGCCAGGTGGTGAAGGTTGTAAAGAGGGCGGCAGATCGTTTCGCGGGCACGCTTCTTAAGGCAGGGCGGTCATGGGTGGTCCAGCCTGATGGCAAGGGGTTTGTGGAGCCCATACATGTTGATGACGTGACTGCCAAGGATGCCAGGGCCAACGATAAGGTTGTGGTGCAGATCATCAGTTACCCCAGCGGCGATCGGCCTGCAAGGGGTGTGATCGTACAGGTGCTGGGCAGGGCAGGTCATTACGAGGCAGAGATCGCCTCTGTGATCGAGCAGTTCAAGCTCCGCAGCGATTTTGAACAGGCCTGTCTGGACGAGGCGGCTGCCTGTGCGAGCAGTTTCGATGCCACTAGTACCGATGGGATAGAAGACCTGACCGATAAGCTCATCATCACGATCGACCCACCGGATGCAAAGGACTTTGACGATGCAATAAGCCTTGAGATAGATGGCAATGGTAGGTGGGTCCTGGGCGTGCACATTGCAGATGTGGCCAGGTTCGTAAGGCCTGATAGTGCACTGGATCGTGAGGCAAGGCTGCGCGGTAATAGCGTGTATCTGCCCGGTAGGACCCTGCCTATGTTGCCGGAGGTCCTGAGCAATGGGATCTGTTCCCTGCAGCCTGGGCAGAGACGTTTTACAAAGACGGTCTCTATAACCTACGACAAGGAAGGGACCGTGGTATCGAGGCGATTCTGCAATAGCCTCATCCGCTCTACCCAGCGTCTGACCTATCAGCAGGCAGATGCTGCACTCAAGGGCCACACAGCAGACCTAGAGCCGGGCGTGGCAGGTCTGTTGTGGGAGGCAGAGAGGCTTGCACGTACGATCGAGAGGCGAAGGCACAAGGAAGGTATGATCCAGCTTGCCATGCCAGAGGTGGAGTTGGTCATGGACAAGGCAGGTAGGGTGGTGGATGCCCAGCCCGCAGATACAAGCTATCCTCACACCATCATCGAGATGTTCATGGTGGAGGCAAATGAGGCGGTGGCAGGTCTGCTCGATAGGCTCGACATACCGTTCTTGCGGAGGATCCATCCAGAGCCGGATCCCATGGCCCTAAAGGAGCTTTCCAGGTTGGTCAGGACATTGGGCATCAAGATGCCGCGGATCCCAGACCGCCAATCCATACAGGACCTACTGAGGTTGGTAAAGGGCAGGGATAGCGAGCTTGCCGTGAACATGCTGGTACTTAGGAGTCTGGAAAAGGCGGTATACTCTCCGCTAAATATCGGGCATTACGCATTGGCCAGCAGGGCCTATACGCACTTTACCAGCCCTATAAGGCGATATGCAGACCTGACCATACACAGGGCCCTGCAGTACTATCTGGACGGCCGCGTGGAGCAGGCAAGGCGAGAGGCACAGGCCCAGGACCTGACGGATCTGGGCAGGCACCTGACGTTCACAGAGCAGTGCGCTGAGGATGCAGAGGAGGACCTGAAGGCGGTCTTGATACTGCAGATGCTCAGCAAGCGGCCTGATACGGTCATAGATGGCGTTGTCACAGGTGTTGCGAGCTTTGGTGTGTTTGTCAGGTGCCGGAGGTTCGGGATAGAGGGGCTGATAAAGGCAGAGGACCTTGGTCCTGATAGATGGCTATTCCAGGATAAGTCGCTATGTCTTGTAGGGCAGAGGTCAGGTGTGATCGTAGGCCTTGGCCAGCCCATACAGGCCAAGATCGTGTCTGTGAATGTGCCTGCAAGGCAACTGAATCTGGCACCGGTCAGGCCGCTTGTAGAGGCCAAGAGGGCAAGGCGGAGATGACAGGCAGATCCCTCTGGTGAACCATATGTCCAGCCAACCTGAGATGGTCGTAGATCTGGCAGGTATTCGTCTCAATAGCCCTGTCTTGACTGCATCTGGCACGTGCGGTTATGCAGATGAATTGGAGGGGCTATTGGATATGTCCCAGGTTGGTGGCCTTATCACAAAGGCCATCACCTTGCTGCCTTGCGAGGGGAACCTGCCGCCAAGGTGCGTGGAGACCGACGCAGGGATGCTCAATTCCATAGGCCTTGCAAACATAGGGCTTGATCGCTTCGTGCATGAAAAGCTGCCGATAATAAGGAAGATGGGGATCCCGGTACTGGTCAACGTGGCGGGTAGTACGGTCGACCAATATGCAAAGGTCATAAGCACCCTTGCAGCAGCTGGTGGGATCGCAGGTTTTGAGTTGAATGTCAGTTGCCCAAATGTGGACAAGGGGGGGATCAGCTTTGGCACTGACCAGGGTATGGTTTCAGAGGTGACTGCCGCTGCCAAGGCAGCAGCAGGGGGAAGGCCTGTGTTCGTCAAGCTGACGGCCTTGGTGACAGACATAGTCTCTATCGCGAGGGCCGCTGTGGAGGCAGGTGCCGATGGGCTGAGCCTGATCAATACGATCCCGGGGATGGCCATAAACATCAACACAAGGAGGCCTGTGCTTGGTAATCGCACTGGCGGTCTTTCAGGGCCTGCGATAAGGCCTGTAGCAGTATATATTGTCGACAAGGTCTACAGGGAACTTGCAAGGGATGCAGGTATACCGATAATCGGCGGCGGTGGTATCATGGACGCAGCAGATGCGTTGGAGTTCATCATTGCAGGGGCAGATGCAGTGGCAGTTGGCACAGGTACCTTTGTGGACCCTGGCTGTGCCGCGAAGGTGGCCAGGGGCATAAGGGACTATTGTGTAAGGCATGGGATCAGGCGTATCAAGGAATTGGTTGGGTCTTTGTGTTAGGGGGTTGTATGGAGACATTGAAGGCACTAAAGGACTATTTTCCCGCTGCAGTATTCACAGGCCAGGCACTGGTGTTCATCAGCGAGGATTGGCGGGTGGAGCTGACCCAACAGCCTCCATCAGCAGGTCCAAGGACAGGTGAGCTGCCATTGATCAGGCTGCGTATCTCAAGGCGTACGATGGATGGGGACTTCGGCAGGCCGTTGACCGAGGACTTTAAGCTGCCGACACTTGGTGAGCTGGCAGAGGAGATAGAGAAGTACGTGATCATGGCCACTGGTGCAAATCTCAGGGAGCGGGTCTGATTAGCTGATCATGCAAGGCCATGACCTGATGGTAAAGGTCATACCGGCCAGCGGGCAGGAGGTGATCGTAGGTCTGGCTGGTGGGGTCTTGAAGGTCAAGGTCTGTGCCCCACCGGAGAAGGGCAAGGCTAATGATGCGGTCAAAGGCCTGCTGGCACGTGCACTGGGCCTTAGTAAGTCCCAGGTGAGGATCGTCTCAGGGCATCTGTCGCCTATAAAGCGGGTCCATCTGGATGGGATGGACGCAACAGAGGCCTTGGCCAGGCTAGGCCTATCATGAGCAGCCCATGGAGTTACCGCAGTTGAAGCACTTGTAACAGGTGCCGTTGCGGACCATTATCGCCCCACAGATATCGCATGCCGGTGCATCATCCTGGAAGTGGGCGAATTGGGCATTGAACTGCTCCATCCAGTTGGCCTGCTGTGCTGATTCTAGGGACGGATTGCCTACTGGAGCACCGACCAACCTGCGGCTTCGTGAACGTGTCTGCAGCCGGTTGCCATCACCTGGCCCCTGGGCCCTAGAGATCGAGACCTGGCTGGGCAGTTCTGGCTGGGCGGTAGCTGGTTGCTCATGCAGGCTGGCAGTGGCCCTGCTGGGTATATTCTTCTCTGCATAACTAGGTATGAATTGGCAGCCAAGCCAGCAGAAGATATAGTCGATCAGGCTCTTTGCAAATGGTATGTCCCTATTGCTGGTCATACCTGAAGGCTCGAACCTGGCGTGCCTGAACTTATCTACCAGGGCAGATAGTGGCACACCATACTGCAGTGCCATGGATACGCATGTGCCTATCACATCCATCAGCCCACCGATCGTGCTGCCTTCCTTTGCCATGGTGATGAATAGCTCCCCTGGCTGGCCATCCTCGTAAAGCCCGACCGTAAGGTACCCTTCATGGCCTGCCACAGAGAACTTGTGGGTGATACTCTGCCTTGTATCTGGGAGCCTCCGCCTGTAGGGCCTTGGGACCGATGCCTGCTCGGAGGTCTTGATCTGCTTGTGTTTGTCGGTGGATACAGGCTGCAGTCGCTTTGACCCATCCCTGTATATGGCTACTGCCTTCAGTCCCAACTTCCAGCCCTCCATGTATATGGCTGCGATCTGATCTGCAGTGGTCTCGTTTGGTACGTTTATGGTCTTACTGATCGCACCTGACAAGAATGGCTGCACTGCGGCCATCATCCTCAGATGGGCCATATAGTGTATGCACCTGCTGCCGCCCTTTGGCCTGAACGCGCAGTCGAATACAGGCAGGTGGTCCTTGTTCAGACCTGGTGCGGTCTCGATATTCTCGTGCTTGTCAAGGTGGTCACAGATCGCCTTTATCTCCTCAGGGCTGTAGCCGAGCCGTTCCAGTGCCATAGGCACGGTCCTGTTGACCAGCTTGAGCATCCCGCCACCTGCAAGGAGCTTGTACTTGACCAGGGCGATATCCGGCTCTATGCCTGTGGTGTCGCAGTCCATCATGAAGCCGATCGTGCCGGTAGGCGCAAGGACCGTTGCCTGGGCATTCCTGAATCCATATCTGGTCCCTGCATCAAGGGCCTTGTCCCAGACCTGCCTGGCTGCATTGCGTAGATAGTCTGGACAGTGATCAGGGATGCTATAGGCGTGTTGCCTGTGCATCTCTATCACCCGCAACATGGGCTCCCTGTTCTTCGGGAACTCCTCAAAGGGCCCCTTCACTGCAGCGATCTGTGCACTGGTCAGGTAAGCAGAGCCCGTCATGATCGCGGTGATCGCTGCTGCCATGGCCCTTGCCTGGTCTGAGTCATAGGGCAGGGCCAGACTCATCAGCAGGGCACCGAGG
Source organism: Sedimentisphaerales bacterium (assembly GCA_029907605.1). Classification (GTDB taxonomy): domain Bacteria; phylum Planctomycetota; class Phycisphaerae; order Sedimentisphaerales; family Anaerobacaceae; genus DTPU01. The sequence goes on along the minus strand of JARYLO010000043.1, from coordinate 9,693 downwards.
TTTGCATAACCCAGGCCCAAAGGCCTGAACCTATGGCTGTTTATGACGATCCGAGGCTCTGGATAGGAGCTGTTATCTACCAGTATCTCCTGTGCAATGATGAATATCCGGACCGCCTTCTGGAACGCCTCCACGTCAAAGGTCCCATCCGGCCTGCGGAACTTCATCAGGTTCAGGGAGGCCAGGTTGCAGGCAGAGTCATCGATGAACATGTACTCGCTGCACGGATTGGAGGCATTGATAGGGCCTGAGTTTGGGCATGTATGCCAGCGGTTGATGGTGGTGTGATACTGGATCCCAGGATCGCCGCAGACCCTGGTTGCCTCTGCGATCAGGTCGAACAGCTCCCTGGCCCTGTATGTGTCCACGACCTGGCCTGTGGTGACCGCCCGTGTCTGCCATAGTCCATCCTTCTCCACCGCCTCCATGAACTCATCGGTGACGCGTACCGAGAGGTTGGAGTTCTGGAACATCACGCTGTTGTACGCCTCATTGCAGTGGTCGCCTGTATAACCTGCCTCTATCAGGGCCCATGCCTTCTTCTCCTCCTCCATCTTTGCGCAGATAAACTCCTTTATGTCAGGATGGTCAATGCGCAGGGACTGCATCTTTGCAGCCCTACGCGTCTTGCCCCCAGACTTTATCACTGCTGCGATCTGGTCATAGACCCGCATAAAGCTGATAGGTCCGGAGGGCCTGCCACCACCAGAGAGCCTTTCCTTGCTGCTCCGCAAGGTGGATAGGTCAGTGCCGGTACCTGAGCCATGCTTGAAGAGCATGGCCTCACTGGTGGCCAGGCGCATGATGTCCTCCATGTTGTCCTGCACCGACTGAATGAAGCATGCAGATGCCTGTGGGTACTCATAGGTATTGGTACATGGCACTGTATCGCCCCTTGTGGGGTCCCAGTGGTAGTTGTGGGGGCTCCCTTCGATCCGGCATACGTCGTACAACCCCACATTGAACCAGACAGGTGAATTGAAAGAGCCATATTGGTTGACACAGAGCCAGGCCAGCTCGTTGTAGAAGGCCTCTGCATCTGCATCAGATGCGAAGTAGCCGTCCCGCTTGCCCCTGTCTGCTATGGTCCTGCAGACCCTGTGGATGAGCTGCTTTATGGAGCTCTCACGCTGGCCGGTCTGGGGATCGCCATAGAAGTACTTGCTGGCAACCACCTTCACCGCCAGTTGGCTCCAGGAGGCAGGGGCCTCGATGTTGTCCTGTTGGAATATCACCTGGCCATTGTCTGCGGTGATCCTTGCAGACCTGGTCTCCCATTCCAACTGATCGAATGGATGCACCCCCGGGCTGGAGAAGAAGTACTCTATCCTCAACCCCTTTTGCCTTTCGCTGGTCTTGATGGGCCTGTCGGTCATGGGAAAAAGCCTCCGTTATAATCTGCCTACCATATAAAGTGGATTAAGCCTGATGGAGCTACTACATATTGTTCATCACGCGATATAACTGCAGCTTAATGACTTGGGTGGAGGCTGTAAAGTCCAAATGAGGCAAAAAGGATGATTAGTTGATTAGTGCTTGTCAGTAAAGGATTTGTGGCGCCACACCAGTCTGGGCGCAAAAAAGAAGGAGACGAGGGCAATCCATCGAAACTGGTTGTGGCCCGTCTCCTTGTTGCGTCGTGCCGCCATGCGCTATACCGCGGTTAGCGCTAGGGACCTACTGATCCCGGTCTGCACATGCAACAATTATAGTATAAGCCCAATGGGCTCCCTAGTCAAACCAAAAGCCCATCTTTTTCCCAGCAAGGGCCCAAGGGCATGTCGGAGATTATTGGGCCTTGTAAGAACTGGTCCAAAAGGACTTACAAGAATCGTCAAAATGGCTGTTTTTTGCTTGACGACTGATAACTAACAGTGTATCTACTACCATGAGGCTCGGGCCAGCGTGGCCGGGCCAAGGTCCGTTACGGAGGATGGTTCCGTAGGGAGAAGCATTGGATGCTATTAGGCAAGGATTCGCTAACGCAGGCCAGAGGGGTAAGGCCCCTTGGCCACCAGCCAGTAGATGTCGCACTGGCATTCGGCATCTATCCTGCAATACCCATCCTATCTATCCATCGTCGTACCGTCTTTATCCAGAAGCTCAAGGGCACCATCGCCTTGTCTACATACCCGTTGAGCCACATCAGGGCCTTATGTGGCTCCAGACGTCAAGGATGACGCAGTGGAGCAAGGTAGAGGCATGAAGATCGCAACAACAAGGACAATGGATTGTCGAAAGGAGGCAAGAGTATGAGGAAATTGCTATTAGGACTGATGGTATTGGCCTTAGTCACAGGGGCGGCGATAGGTGCACCCACTGTGACGGTCACGAGGACGCCGGGGACGTACCCGTCGTTACCACCCAAGAGTGGGGAATTCACCCTGACACCCAATGACGAACTCGAGGCAATACTTGGGGTAAGTGGCCCGTTCCAATCTTTCTGCTTGGAGACGTCAGAGTCCATTACGATCGATAATACCTACAACGTAGAGGTTACTACTGAGGCCATTCTGGGCGATGGACGATGGCCCGGTGAGCCGGCAGGGCCGCGTGGTGGCGATGTGATTAGCCCCGCTACTGCCTACTTGTATACGCAGTTCAGGGCCGGTACATTGCAGGGCTATGATTATACTCCTGGGCCCGGCAGGGAGAATTCGGCACGGGCATTGCAAACCGCCATCTGGTACTTGGAGTACGAGAGTGGCTATACCAAATGGAATGCGTTGTCGCGGGAAGCCCAGGCCTTCGTGACCCTCGGTCAGAGTTCCGGTTGGACAGGTATCGGGAACGTACGCGTCTTAAACCTGTACGACGAGTCCAAGCAGTGCTACCAAGACATGCTCGCTATTGTCCCGGCCCCAGGTGCGTTGCTGCGGGCAGGTATTGGTACTGCGCTAGTTGGATGGGCCCGTAGAAGGAGGGCCTTTTAGGTAAGGCTCGGTGCGGCGTCGGATGGTAGGGTGATGACCTGATGCAGGCAGGAAGGGGTGTTGCAAGGATGCGACACGGTCACAAGGAGGTGACCCCTTCCTGCCGCGCCGAAGGTACGCGGGTATGGAGGTAGGTGGTGGGTAAAATGGAAGGCCCGTTCTTTGATCTCTCGATCCATCGGAAGAGAGGGTGCCCAAGATGAGGTCATCGCCCGATCCCATCCCATCCTATCTGTGCCAGGCCGAATCTGTGGTGTGATCAAAGGCGAGGAGGACCGTGAGGAATTAGCTCAAGGATGAAGTTAAGGATCTCTGCCGCAAGGAGGCGGCATGTATTCCAGGCCACAATAGTGGCTTTTCATCACCCTCCTCCCGAGCCAGGTCTCCGTAAGGGGACCTGGTTCTTTTACAACGGTTCGCTCTGGCTACCTGCCTTCATCTCCACGATGTAGCGCCTTTGGATCAGGCCAAATACGCTCTCGGTGATCCTGAGTACCTCGAACTGTACAGTCTGGCCTGCCACCTTCTCCATCTCCAAGGAGAACTCGTTCATATCCCTGACAGGATTGCCGTTTACGCGCACGATTAGGTCGCCTGGTCTAAGGCCTATCTCATCTGCCTGACTGCCTGAATTGACGGCCGTAATGATGATGACTGGATATGCCCTGTCATAGCCGTACTTCCTGGCCAGCCTGCTGGTCAGCTCCGATACGGACATACCAAACCATGACCTGGCCAGTGCGGCCCCGTCAGGCAGGGGCCTGGGCTCCATGGTCAGCCTGGCGACGCGTAGATCCTGCTGTGATGGCCTTGTGTAGCCGACCAAGATCGGCTCGCCTGCCTGTTTGTGCATGAGCTTGACGTAGAAGTCCACCACGCTGGTCAGGTCGTTGCCATCTATCTTTTGGATGATGTCGCCTGGCCTGATCCCTTGTCTATCTGCAGGTGAGCCCTTTACCACGAACTGTACAACTATTGCCTTGCCAGTACTGGCAGGGCCTACCACAAGGCCCAGTCTTACCCTGCGGAGGTTCTCCGGCATCAGCATCTGGCTGAGGCTGCTGATCAGGGCATCCACGGGTATGGCAAAGCCGATGTTCTCTGCCTGGGCCCTGATGGCGGTATTGATACCGATCACCTGGCCTAGGACGTTAAACAGGGGGCCGCCGCTATTACCGGGGTTGATGGGTGCATCGGTCTGTATCAGGCCCCTAAGCCACCTGTCTTCATCTACCTGTATGTCCCTGCCCAAGGCACTTATGACACCGCTGGTGACGGTGTTGGCATATCCATATGGGTTGCCTATGGCTATGACGGTCTCTCCTATCATTAGGTCTGAGCTGGTGCCCAGCTCTACCACAGGCAGGTCATTTGGGCTATCCACCTTCAGGATGGCCAGGTCCTTTTCTGGTGAGGCATTGATCACCTGCGCTGGCAGCTCGCGGCCATCTGCAAGCACTACGGTTACCTTGCTGGCATCCTCTACCACGTGTGCGTTGGTGACTATGAAGCCCTCGTGGTGGATGATCATACCTGAACCCAGTACCCGCCGCCTGACCTGCCTGGTCAAGGGTGCCCCGAATCCGAATGGGTCAGGCCAATCGGGCCATACGCGCGTGGTCACCACCCGTTGGCCATAGATACTGACCACCGCATCCTTTGCCCTCTGGTAGACCTCGACCACCGGTGTCCTCCTGAGGTCTGGACCGGTGCTGATCTGGACGGTGCATGCGAGGGCGAGTAAGATCTGTGCGCAGATACTGACCATGTTGTACCCCCAACAAAAAAGCAAACCTAGCCCAAACCGTGGGGCCTGTCAGATTATACGACTACTTGTGGTTTGCAGGTCTACCTGCACGTCTAGTCTTGTTGGCAGCAGTGCCCCTCGGCGGTATCTCCCTTATCTCTAGCCTTGGTTGCTTGTGATGCTTCTTGCGCCGTTTTGGCCTCGGTTTTGGCCTGGCAGGTGCAGGCTTTTGATCCATGACCTTCAGGGCATTGGAACAGATCTCTGCAATCTCTGGATTGGTACTCTGGCTTCCCTCGAGCAGGACCTCCCTGGCCTTCTTCTTCATCCTACCTCGCATCTTCCGTAGGCCATATGCGGCAGCACACTTGGTCTTGCGAGGGCTTTCCTCCATGAACAGGGCCTCCTTAAGTATGTCGAGGCCGTCCTCTTGTAGCCATGAGAGGTTAAATGCGCTGCGTCTTATAACCGTGATGTTAGAACAGTAAAGCTGTTCCCTGAGCCTATCTAGCAACTCTATTGCTGCCTGGTCCTTTTCACGACCCGAGGGAATCCTTTTCTCGAGCTTCATAGTTTGCACCTCATCCAATCCGTGGTTGCAACAGTGCCCACCTCTTTTCTTTGATCAGGGACCACAAAGACAATCCCTTGTCTTGTTCCTAAGATGCCGACCACAGGTCGTGTCTCAACGCGATCGGACTTATGCCTGTCTTTTTAAGGACCAAGTTGAGATTGTCAACCACTTTTGTCTGGACGTGGCCTCTTTTTGATTCGATTTGGCGCACGGCCAGCTCGGACCTATACTTGCCAGGTGGATATGGCTAAGGCAGTGGTATTGCTTAGTGGTGGTCTGGACTCTGCGACCGTACTTGCGATTGCAAGGCATCAAGGATTTGAATGCCATGCCTTGACGTGTCTGTATGGCCAGAGGCATGGCCTAGAGGTGGAGGCGGCCAGGCAGGTGGCAAGGTCATTAGACGCTGCTGAGCACCTGGTGATCAGGGTTGACCTTGGTGCCATCGGCGGATCGGCATTGACCGACTGGCAGATACATGTGCCTGATGGGCCTGCACAACAAGGTGTACCCATTACATATGTGCCTGCGCGGAACACGGTCTTGCTTGCACTTGCACTGGCCTGGGCAGAGGCAATAGGGGCCTTCGATATATTCATAGGGGTGCATGCGGTCGATGCAGGTGGATACCCGGATTGCAGGCAGGCCTTCATCCAGGCATTTGAGGACCTTGCAAACGTGGCCACTGCAGCTGCAGTCCAGGGGCTGGGCAGGTTCAGGATACATGCGCCCTTGATCAATATGACCAAGGCCCAGATCATTAGGAAAGGACTGGAGCTTGGGGTGGATTATCGCCTGACGCGAAGCTGTTACAGGCCTGATCCCAAGGGCCGCAGTTGCGGTAGGTGCCTGGCCTGCAGGGTCAGGTTGGATGCCTTTGCCGAATTGGGTCTTGAGGACGGCATACCATATACCCACGATCATGCAGGTAGTTGAGGTCTTCTACAGCCTCCAGGGTGAGGGGGCCCTTACAGGAATGCCCAGTGTGTTTGTCAGGCTTGCTGGCTGTCTAATAAGATGTCCATGGTGCGATACCAGATATGCCTGGGATTGGGATGCTGGTGTGCAGATGGAGCCAAGGGCCATAATCGACCTGATAGGACAGTGGGATTGCAGGCATGTGGTGATCACGGGTGGTGAACCGTTGCTTGGACAGGATGGCAGGGCGAGGGAGGGCCTTGTGGAGCTGACGAGGCGATTGGAGGATCGCGGTTACCATCTGACCATCGAGACCTCTGGCCAGGTCTTTGACCGGGCGGTGGCCTGCGACCTGATGAGCATAAGCCCAAAGCCTGGTCATCTTAACATCGATGCGCTCAAGGACCTGCTTGGCCACTACAGGTGCCAGCTCAAGTTCATTGTGCCTGGGGTCTGGGACCTGGACCAGATCGATGGGCTGGTGGCCGGATTGGGCCATGTGGATCGATCCATGATATGGCTGATGCCATTGGCAAGGGACAGGGCCGAGTTGCTGGCCATCCAGGATCAGGTCGCTCAGGCCTGCCTTCAGCGAGGCTGGAGATTCTGTCAGAGGCTCCACATCCTGCTCTGGGATGGGCAGACTGGCAGGTAGTTTTTGTTGCAAGGGTTGTGTGTGGCCGATAGATTAGAGCTGTGCTACTGGCAAAGGCAGTGGCCTATGGCCATGGCCGGAGAGGTGGCCGAGTGGCTGAAGGCAACGGTTTGCTAAACCGTCGTAGGGGTGTATTACCTCTACCGCGGGTTCGAATCCCGCCCTCTCCGTTACGAATGGGATAGGGACCATCCTCTTGGGTCTAGCGTTCTCAGCCGATACCAGGTCCTAACTCAATCCCACTGGCTATCTTCATTCATCAGCCGAAGGCTGGCAAAATCCCGCCCTCTCCGTTACGAATGGGATAGGGACCATATGCTGGGATCTGGCATTGTAAGCAGATTGCAGGTTCCAACCCCAGGCGGGATGAGCCCACTTGGCACGCAGCGCCACTAGCGTGTCTACTTCAACACGACCTTGCCGGTACCTGGCGTTATGAGTCCTATCCTGTGGACCGACAGGCCTTCCCTTGTCAGCTTCCTCGCTATGGCATTGGCAAAGTCCTCTGCCACTACCAGTACAAAGCCAATGCCCATGTTGAAGACCCTGTACATCTCTTGTTCATCCACAGGGCCGCTTGCCTGCAGGAATCGGAATATCGCAGGCATAGGCCATGAGCCCTTTTCCAGGACCACATTGCAGTCCTTTGGCACAACCCTTGGGATGTTCCCTAAAAGGCCACCGCCTGTGATGTGAACCATGGCATGTACTACCTGCTTTACCTTGTATGTGGCCAGGAGCCTTACTATGGGCCTTACATAGATCCTCGTAGATTCAAGGAGGACCTCGCCGACGGTCCTACCTTCAAGGGCATCGAGTCTGTCGGTGCATCTTAGCCTCAATTGCTTAAAGCATATATGCCTTGCAAGTGCATAGCCATTGCTGTGCAGGCCGCTGGATGCAAGGCCAAGTACAATATCTCCTGGCCTTACCTTTGTGCCGTCTATGATCCTGTCCTTCTCCGCTACCCCTACCCCGAACCCAGCCATGTCGAAGTGGCCGCGGGCATATATGTCAGGCATCTCTGCGGTCTCTCCACCGATCAATGCACAGTCTGCCATCTTGCATCCCGCAGCAATGCCCTTGACCAGCTCTGCGATGAACGCAGGATCCAGATGGTGGACGGCCAGGTAATCGAGGAAGAACAGCGGTTCAGCGCCCAGTACCAGCATATCGTTGACGCTCATGGCAACCAGGTCTATGCCTACCGTGTCGAATCGCTTCATCCTTGCTGCCACAAGGACCTTGCTGCCAACCCCGTCGGTACAGGCAACCAAGACTGGGTTACGGTAGTTCTTTTTGAAGAGCCGTTCGTCATAATCCAGTCTGAATAGGCCGGCGAACCCACCTTCTATATCCATGACCCTTGGGCCATATGTGCTGACCAGGATCGGCCATATGCGGTCTACCATCTGATCATTGGCATCTATGTCTACGCCTGCTGCCCGGTATGTAATCATGCGGTTGTTTGCCATCAATCTTCCATGTGGTCGAACATGTACATCTGATATCGTTCAAGTGTGAACTTGTTAAGGGTGTACTGGATCGGGATCCTGTATTTTCCGGTCCAGCATGCCGTGCAATAATGATCCGCCGGTTGACATGCACAGCTCAACATGCCTTCCAAGGAGATGTAGCCGAGGCTTTCCACCTCCAAGAACTGCTTTATCTGCTCCAATGTCCGATTGTTTGCCAGCAGCTCCTCCTTTGTGGGGAAATCTATGCCGTAATAGCAGGGGAACCTGATAGGTGGGCAACTGATCCTCAGATGGATCTGTCTTGCCCCTGCCTGCCTTATCGCCCTGATCTTGCTCCTGGTGGTGTTACCCCTGACAATGGAATCATCCACCACCACGACCCTTTTGCCCTTCACCACTGGTGGGACCACCGCCAGCTTCAGGTTTACCTCGAATTCGCGGAGTTTTGGGTCTGGTAAGATGAATGTGCGGCCTACGTAGTGACTGCGTACCATGCCCATGTCAAATGGGATGCCGGTCTGCTCCGAATAGCCTATGGCTGCAGATGTACCAGAGTCAGGAATAGGGATGACCACATCCGCGTCGGCAGGGTGCTCTATGGCCAATTGCCTACCAAGTTTCTTCCTGAACAGGTGCACATTCTCGCCGAAGATGGTGGAGTTTTGCTTGGCAAAATACACATGTTCAAAAAGGCAGTATGCAGGCTTGACCGAGCCCCTGGGCACAAAGGACCTGCTGGAGATCCCATTGCGGTCCAACGTGACGATCTCGCCAGGCTCTACCTCCCTGATGAATTGCGCGCCAATCGCATCTATACCGCAGGTCTCGCTTGAGACCACATATGCCCCTTGCTGTGTCTGGCCGATGCAAAGGGGTCTAATGCCACACGGGTCGCGTGCAGCCTCTATCCTGTCTGGGAACAAGAACAGCAGGCAATATGCCCCCTGAAGGTGGTTCAATACATGCGCCAGTGGGTCTGGCCTCAAGAAATGCGATGGCTTTGCCAATAGGTGGACTATGACCTCTGTGTCGCAGGAGGAGCTAAATATGCTGCCGTATGCCTCGTACTCGTCTCGCAGTACTGATGCATTGATGAGGTTGCCGTTGTGTGCCACCGCCACCTGCCCGCCTGCATATTCTGCAAGCAATGGCTGTGCATTGGCCAGCTTGGTAGATCCTGTGGTGGAATACCGGACATGGCCTATGGCTATGGGGTTACGCAATTGTTGGAGGGCATCTGATCCTGCCCTAAAGACCCTGGCCACGGTGCCCATGCCCTTGCGGCAGACGATCAGTTGACCGTTGCTGGATGCGATCCCTGCCGCCTCCTGGCCGCGGTGCTGGAGGCTGTGGAGTGCAAACCATGTCTTTTCTACGGCCTCAGGGTC
>JARYLO010000042.1 GCA_029907605.1 Sedimentisphaerales bacterium | reverse complement strand
TTGCCCAAGTTGGATGGCCCTGCCCGCCAGCAGGCCCTTGATGAGCTTGCTGCACTCAAGGCCCAGCAGGCAAGTCTCGAGCAGAAGGTCAAGGAGCTGACACCTGTATTCGATGCATTGATCCTGGAGGTGCCTCAACCTGCAGACCCTGATGTGCCTGTAGGCAAGGACGACACCGAGAATGTGGAGATAAGAAGGGAGGGGAAGGTCAGGCAGTTCGATTTTGAGCCTAAGGACCACATCCAGTTAGGCAAGGCCCTGGACATCATAGATGTGGAGCGGGGTGTGAAGCTTGCAGGCACCAGGAATTACTTTCTCAAGGGCGACGGTGCCTTGTTGCACTGGGCAGTATTGCGGTTTGCATTCGACCTGATGGTCTCCAGGGGCTATACGCCCATGTGTGTGCCATTGCTGATGAAGGATCAGGCCATGGTAGGGACCGGCTATTACCCTGGTGCGGAGGAGCAGACATACAGGATCGAGAAGGACGGGCTGAACCTTGCAGGCACCGCTGAGGTGCCCCTGACTGCCTACAGGATGGATGAACTCCTTTCAGAAGACCAACTGCCCATAAAGATGGTGGGGCTATCTGCTTGCTTCCGTCGTGAGGCAGGTGCTGCAGGAAGGGATACATACGGCCTTTACAGGATCCATCAGTTCGACAAGGTCGAACAGGTGGTCATATGCGCAAATAGTATCGAGCAGAGCGACATGTTCCACCAGGAGATCCTGGCCAATGCAGAGGCCGTCTTGCAGGCCTTGGAGCTGCCTTACAGGGTGGTAGTGGTCTGCACAGGCGATCTTGGCAGGGGACAGGCCAAGAAGTTCGACATCGAGACGTGGATGCCTTCGCGTGGGGGATACTGTGAGACACACTCTGCCAGCAAGTTCTATGATTTCCAGGCCAGGCGTCTGAACCTGCGATACAAGGAACGGGCAACCAAGAAGAACCTGTTCTGCCATACATTGAACAACACCGTCATCGCATCGCCTAGGATCCTGATCCCGATCCTTGAGCTCTACCAGAATCAGGATGGGACCATGACGGTGCCTCAGGTCCTTAGACCTTATATGGGTGGCAAGCAGGTCATCCGCAGGCCTGATACGGCCTGATGGTAGACTGGCGGCAAAACGTCTATAACAGGACCCTAAAACCTGGCCAGCCCAGGGTAAAGATCTGGAACTCCGCAGGGCTATTGCTGACGTATCGCTGTAGGGCAGCATGCAGTTTCTGCTACTACAGTTGCGGTCCTGATAAGGATGGACTTATGCCTGTGGAGATGGCCATTGGTGTATGGAGATCCTTGAGGGACCTTGCAGGCCAAAAGCCCAAGATCCACCTGACCGGAGGTGAGCCATTCCTTTACTGGGATAGGCTGATAGAGATCATCAGGGCCGCAGACACAGAGGGCCTTGGCCCTGTGGACATGGTGGAGACCAATGGTTCATGGGCCACCTCTGCCGAGATCGCCGCTGAACGTTTGCGGATGCTCGATGCCCTGGCAGTAAGGACCCTCAAGATCAGTTGCGACCCATTCCATCAGGCATTCGTGCCCATCGAACAGGTCCGCACCTTGGCCCGGATCGCAACCCAGATCCTTGGGCCTGATCGCGTGCAGGTCCGCTGGACAAGATACCTCCAAAGCCCGCTTACTAGCGACATGGCTGGCTATATCCAGTGCATCCGCGAATACCCATGCAGGTTTGCAGGCAGGGCAGCAGGTGGGCTTGCCAGGGCGGTGGCAGATAAGCACCTGGACCAGCTCCAGGGCCAGAACTGCCTAGGATACCTCCTTGGTACAAAGGGCGTACATGTAGACCCTTATGGCAATGTCTTTATTGGCCAGTGTAGTGGGATCATCCTGGGCAACCTGAAGGAGCGGCCGCTTGAGGAGATCTGGTCTGGATTCGATCCTATAAAGGCCTCGCTTATCAGGGTCTTGGCTATTGACGGGCCTATAGGACTTATGGGCCTGCCAGAGGCCAGTGGATATGAGCCATTGCCGCTTTATGCGGACAAGTGCCATCTTTGCACAGACCTGCGTAGGTATCTGGTGGCAAGGTCCGCATACCCACAGGTCCTAGGCCCTGTAGAATGCTACCAGTAGGCCAGCGGCAAGGTCTGGCCTTGACTGCAAGGTCAGTGGCCCATAATATGGCCTTCGGTTCAAGGCCCGCTTTGGGTCAGGTCTGTTTGATCAGGAACTGCTAACGTGAGAGTACTTTCCGGCATTCAGCCATCAGGTAGATTACACATAGGTAATTTCTTTGGTGCCATAAGGCAGCACCTTCAACTCCAGGCAGAGCATGAAGGTTACTACTTTATTGCAGACTACCATGCCCTAACCAGCAATCCGGACCCCAAGGACCTTGCCAGGTTCACACTAGATGTGGCCATAGATTATCTTGCCCTCGGCCTTGACCCTGCCAAGACCGTGTTCTGGAGGCAATCTGATGTGCCTGAGGTGACCGAGCTGACATGGATACTTTCGTGCGTTACACCAATGGGACTTCTGCACAGGTGCGTCAGCTACAAGGATAAGGTCGCTCAAGGCCTCTCGCCGAATCATGGCCTCTTTGCATATCCAGTCCTGCAGGCAGCGGATATCCTGGCGTTCAAGTCGCATCTTGTCCCGGTGGGGGCAGATCAGAAACAGCATATAGAGGTGACCCGTGACATTGCCCAGCGATTCAACCAGCGCTATGGTGAGGTATTTGTGATACCACAGGAGTACATCCTGGAGTCCGTGGCGGTGGTGCCTGGCCTTGACGGCCGCAAGATGAGCAAGAGCTACAATAACACCATAGAGATATTCGAGCCTGAGGATAGCTGCAGGGCCAATGTCATGCGGATCGTTACCGATTCTACGCCGGTGGAGGCACCAAAGGATCCGCAGAGATGCAATGTCTTTGCCTTGTTGAGGCTGGTTGCAGAACCTGCTGAGCTGGCAGAATGGGAGGCCAGATACAGACAGGGTGGTGTAGGCTACAGTCAGGCAAAGAAGAGGCTGGCAGAGTTGCTGATAGAGTACTTTAGGCCATACAGGCGTAGACGCGCAGAATTGGAGGCAAACCTGGATTACGTGCAGCAGGTGCTCAGGGATGGGGCTGCCAGGGCAAGGCAGGTAGCTGCACAGACCCTGCTAGAGGTCAGACAGACGGTTGGTCTGGGACCAAGGAATGGTTCAGGTGGCAACATATCGGGTTAATCTAGATATCTTCTGCGGCCCTTTGGACCTCTTGCTCTACCTGGTCCGAAAGGAGGAGGTAGATATCTACAATATCCCCATCGCCAGGATCACCGATCAGTATCTGCGGTATCTGCAGATGTTACAATCCCTGGACATAGACCTGGCCTCGGAGTTCCTGGTCATGGCCGCCACATTGATGGAGATAAAGTCCGCCATGCTCCTGCCCAGGACCGAGCCAGTGGAATTGGAGCTGCAGCAGGCAACAGATCCAAGGCAGGAGCTTATCAGGCAGTTGCTCGAATACAAGCGTTTCAAGGATGCGGCAAACCTGCTGCAGGCAAGGGCAGATTCCCACGCAGCCAGGTTTCCCAGGCCTGATGTCTCGCTCCCTGACAGCGACAGGGAGGCTAGACAGATAGACCTCGAGCAGGTCAGCCCTTGGGACCTGCTGGAGGCCTTTGATGCCATCTGCAGGGCAACTGGCCAGATGATCAACCTGCAGGCGATCTCTGATGAGACGCCCATAGATCTCTACCAAATAGAGATACTTCATCGGCTTCAGACAGAAGGCCCCCTGACATTCAAGAGGCTTTTTGAGGGCAAACCAAACAGGTTGGAGATGGTCATGCACTTCCTGGCCCTGTTGGAACTGATCAGGGCTGGTCTTGTTTGGGCCGAACAGGCACAGGATGGAGGTGAGATATACCTGCGTTCCTTGACGGATGAACCTGCTGAGATCGTTGTGCCAAAGGTGATCCTGGCCATAGGACAGACAGCCGAACATGCAGAACAGCCCGGCCAGGCTGGTGGTATGGGTGACGGCCTGCCGGTCCCCATAGAACAGGTAGGTCCCCCAGCAGGACACGGCCGGGCAGATAATGCCACCGTGCAGGTCCGGGTGGAGTCTGAGAAAGGAGTGGACAATGAAGATCATGATTGCAGATGATCATGGCATCGTAAGGCAAGGCCTTAGGTCCCTCATCCAGACAAGACTAAACCACGAGGTCATAGGTGAGGCCGAGGATGGTGTCGCTGCAGTCAAGATGGCTGGGGAGCTCAGGCCTGACATCGTGATCATGGATGTCACCATGCCTAACCTCAATGGCATAGAGGCCACCAGGTTGATACGCAAGGACTGCCCGCAGGTCAAGGTGATAGCCCTATCGATGCATCCAGAAAAGCACATCGTAAAGGAGGCCCTTGAGGCAGGTGCATCTGCTTATGTACTGAAGTCATATCTGTTCGATGACCTTTCCAAGGCCATTGAGGCAGTAGCTGCAGGTAGGCGATATCTGAGCCCCAAGATCACCGATGTGGTGCTTGACGACTACATCAGCTCCCCTGATCAGCAGCAGGCAAAGGCCAAGCTGACCGCCCGCGATAGGCAGATCATACAGATGCTCTCTGAGGGTAAGAGCATCAAGCAGATCGCCATGGTATTGCACATAAGCCCAAAGACCGCAGATGCTGCCAGACGCAAGATCATGCACAAGCTGGGTGTGACCAGTGTTGCGGACCTGGTGAAGTTCGCCGTAAGAGAGGGCATTACCTCCCTGGAGTTCTAACCGTTTGCCGAGGATATCTGCTGGAGGATAGGTTCTCATGAGCGATATCAAGCTCTACTACAGGAATGTGCTATCTTGCGTGATAGGCAAAGAGCACGGGATCTCGCCGCGGCAGCTCAGGTCCCTCGGCACAAAGACTAGGCCCATCATCAGGACGATCCAGTCGCTAAGGGAAAAGGGGCTCGAGCGGTATCGCGAGCTTCCATACGATAGGTCAAACCCAAGGAAGGTAAAGGCCCTGGTTAAGCGATTGAGGCCATTGTGCGATGACCTTGTGGTGCTTGGCATTGGGGGTTCTGCACTGGGCAATATCGCCCTGCAGACCGCACTGAATCCGTACCTATACAACCTCGATCCAGCCCAGCGGGATGGTCCTAGGCTATTTATTTTGGACAACATAGATCCCGTTCAGTTTGTATCCTTCTTGGATTGGATCGAACCTAGATTGGATAGGACCATATTCAATGTGATAAGCAAGTCAGGCAGGACATCAGAGACTGCAGCACAGATGCTGATCATCTGGGATATGCTGACCAAGCGGTTGGGCCCTGGTCAGTTAAAGGAACATGTAGTAGCCACCACTGATCCGCGGACAGGTACGCTAAGGTGTATCGTGGAACAAGAGGGCCTGATGTGCCTTGAGGTCCCTGAGGGGGTAGGAGGCAGGTTCAGCGTACTAAGCCCTGTGGGTCTGTTCAGTGCTGCCATGTGCGGCATAGACATAGACAGGCTCTTGGCTGGGGCCAGGGCCATGGATAAGAGGGTAAGCAGTGAGGAATTCCTGCAAAACCCGGCTGCGATAATCGCTGCAATAAACTGGCATTATTATCAACAGGGAAAGACCATCTCGGTCATGATGCCATACAGCTATCAGCTCAAGGACATGGCGGATTGGTACAGGCAGCTTTGGGCGGAGAGCCTGGGAAAGGCAAGGGACACAAAGGGCAGACTGGTCCATGTGGGACCCACGCCTGTCAAGGCCCTTGGTGCTACCGACCAGCACAGCCAGATCCAGCTATACCGCGAGGGCCCCAACAACAAGCTCTTTACCTTCCTTTATGCCCAAAGGTACCCAAGGGATGTGCGGATAGGGCCATCCCTGCAATCGGCACCTGAGCTGGACTTCCTTGCCGGCCGGACGCTGGGCCAGTTGTTGGATGCAGAGAGAAAGGCCACTCAATACGCACTGATCGTGGATCAAAGACCCTGTCTGGATGTGATATTTGACAAGATCGATGCCTATTCCGTAGGCCAGTTCATATATCTGTACGAGGTTGCGACCTCCATCGCAGGCAGGCTCTTTGGGATAGATCCTTACGATCAGCCGGCGGTGGAGCTGGGCAAGGATGCCACATATGCCCTTATGGGCAGGCCTGGTTACGAGCAGTTGCTCGGCCAGATGCAGCAGGTCATGGGCCTGGACCAGGGGTTCTTGGTCTAGTAAGCTCTTGTTATGCAGACCTTATTGACCATCCTCTTGGTGGCAGCCGGCTTGGCGGTGGGCCTGGTCATTGGGTATCTGGCCGCTGGTATCAGGGCCGCCAGGAGATCAGCCGGCCTGGAGGCGGCCAATGCAGAATTGAGGTCCCAGGCCGCAGGGCTTAGCGGCCAATTGGGCGAGCTGCGGGCCAGGCTCGAACAGGAACAGGCCGAGAGGATCAAGGCCCAGACCCAGCTTGCAGAGGCGATGGCCCACCTGGAGCAGGAGCGGCAGTTATTGGAGGAGGCAAGGTCAAGGCTCACGGAGACCTTCAAGGCCACCGCCGGTGACACACTCCAGATGGCCACATCTTCCTTTCTGGACCTGGCCAGGCAGACCCTGGAAAAGCTACTGGCGCAGGCAAAAGGCGAGATGGATATAAGGCATCAGGCCCTACAAGGCCTTGTCAACCCATTGTCCGATGCCCTCCGGCAACTGGAGGAGCACATGCGGGGACTGGAGAGGGCCAGACAAGAGGCGTATGCAGGCCTGGTAGAACAGATCAAGGCGTTGGCCATCGCCAATCAGGACCTGCAGGCAACCACTGGGAACCTGGTCAGTGCACTGCGGACCCCCAGATCAGTAGGTTCCTGGGGCCAGGTGGCATTGGAGCGGGTGGTGGAATTGGCAGGCATGACCGAGCACTGCGACTTTGCCAGGGAGGTCAGTGTTGACAGCCAGGAGGGTAGGCTCAGGCCTGACCTTGTGGTGCACCTACCAGGTGGCCGCAAGATAGTGGTAGATGCAAAGGCCTCTTTTGAGGCATATCACGAGGCAGTAAGCGCTGCATCTGAGCAGGAAAGACAGAAGGCCTTGGCCAGGCATGCAGCACAGATACGCGCACACGTCAATGGCCTTGCTGCAAAGGCATACTGGGAGCAGTTCGATCAGGCACCGGAGTTTGTGGTGATGTTCATACCTGGTGAGGCATTCTTTGCCGCAGCGGTCAGCATGGACAGAGCACTATTGGAGGAGGCCATGGCCAAGAGGGTGATCATAGCGACCCCCACCACCTTGCTTGCCTTACTGAGGGCGATCGCATATGGGTGGAGGCAGGACCTTGCGGCCAGGAATGCCCAGCAGATACGAGAGCTGGGAAGGCAGGTCTATGAGCGGATAAGGTCGGTTACCGAGCATCTGACCGAGGTGGGCAGGGGCCTGGAGAAGGCCAATGCCGCATACAATAGCGCAATCGGGTCCATAGAAAGCAGGCTCCTGCCTGCTGCAAGGCGGCTAAAGGACCTCGGTGCAGGCGGTGACGGCGAGCTGAACCAGATCGAGCCTGTGCAGACATGCCCTAGGCAGATCACCGCCTCCGAGCTTAGGCCTGAGAAGGGAGCTGATGATGGTGTTTGAGGATACCAGGCAGACGATCCTTGCGACCATCGCTGCGATCTTGGTGTTGGTGGCAGGGGGCCTTGCGTACAGGCGCCTGGCACCTGCCTGGAAGGGTACGGGCCAGCAGGTGATAAGGCTGCCTGTGCCGCTATCGAGCCTTCCTGCCGAGCTTTCAGGCTGGTCCGGCCAGGACGTCAATATCCCCCAGATCACGCAGGAATACATGCGGCAGAACTTTGCAGATGAGTTTATCAGCCGCAGGTACATAAACCGGCAGAAGGGCATGGTCGTGGACCTCTACACGGTCTATTGTGCCTCCAGGCCGGCTGAGATACTTGGCCATAGACCTGGGGTATGCTATCCAGCACATGGCTGGATCCACGACAGGACCGATCCTATAGAGGTGGTGACCGCCTCCGGCAGGCGGATCCCATGCCAATTGCACAGGTTCCATACCCCATTGCCCAATTATCAGGAGATCGTGGTCCTGAGCTTCTACGTGGTCAATGGCCAGCTCACCACGCACGAGCAGTCATTTACCGGCCTTATTGACCGCGGGCCCAATATTGATGGCGACCCTGCCAGGTATGTGGCCCAGGTCCAAATCAGCTCAGGCCTGGAGAGCGCGGTCAGGCAGGCAGCGGCAGACCTCATGGACGCCATACTGGGCCTATTGCCTGACAAGTATGGCCAGGTCAAGGGCAGTCCTGGGTCATAGTGCAGCCTAGGCCAGGACCCAACATAGATTTGCCAGGCAATGGAACACGATTGGAGCAAGGAGTGTGCCGGTCTGTGCATACAGCCATCCAAGTACCAGCCCTGGCAGAAAGGTCAGCAGTGCAGGAAACTGGCCCTGGACTATCAGATGCGATACACCAAATAGTGCTGCAGAGCCTATGATGGCCAGGGCCCTTTTGCACCTGTCTGCCAGAAGCGACTGTACATAGCCCCTAAAGAACCACTCCTCGCTGGGCGCAACCGCCAGTGACTGCCATGCCAACCATGCAAGGACACCTGCTGGTCTGCCTTGGTGGGCCACCAGACCTGCATGTGCAAGCAGCCTTCCAGCGACACAGGCAGCGATCAGCAGGCATATGGGCCATGGGATCAAGGCCTTCAGGTCCTGACGGATATCTGGGCCCATGATCAACCGCGGCATGGGCCTATGTGCAAGGGTGTTGGGTAGTGTGGCTGCAGCGAAGAGCAGCACCGGTCCCAGCCAGGCGTCGCCATGCCTATATGCATAGGCCAGGCCCAGGACCACGCCTGCCCAGACACATGCCACCTCGATCATGCGCGGCCCTTGCGGCGGTCCCAGATGTGGCTGGTGGCCATGACCATGGCAAGGACCACAAATGGCACAAACAGGTCAGAAGGCCTTTCTACCCCATCCTTGACCATGGTACAGCCACCCCCGCCGCCTGAGATGCATTCTATCGGTTCTCCACCATCCTCGCCGAGGTCGAAGATGTAGAACTGGGTAAAGTGCGTGGTCTTGAATGTGGTCGCATTCAGGCCTGATGACAGGCTGACGGTGTTCACATCCGTGATCCCATCCTGGCTGAACGAATCGGTGGCAGGGTCGTACCAACAGGCGGTGATATTCTGGCCTGCCTGGTGTGCGATCGTGACGGTAACTGGCTTAGCGAACTGTGCGCCGCTAGGCCCGATATCGTACCCAGCCACAGGTTCTATGGCGGTGCTAGGTGCAGACTCCACAGGGCTTACCGTCACCTGGGTCTGCGTGGTCACTGCCCCTGGCGGGGCCTTGATGGTCACGTCCTGTGCAGATGTGGGAGTGCCCTGGCCAATGGTCCCTCCTGCCTGTGGGGATATGACACCCTGCGCAACAGGATCGGGCCTGGCATATACCGTCATGGCCATGTATATGTTACTGCTGCCATCACGGGCGTCTGTCCAGACCAGGTATGGTTGGCCATTGCGGTCTATGCCCATGGCAGGCAGTGACTGATCGGAGTTGGTCCGGTCGTCGCCCACAAGGACATTGGTCCTGGTACAGCCTGGGCCCAGGTCTGCAAAGTAGATATCCCTATCCTTACTGCCTCCTATGGACCTGGCATCCTCCCAGCAGGCAAACACCTCCACGATCCCCCGCGGGCCCAGTGCCGTCCGGATCGAGGGATGGGATTGGTCTGCACCGCTGGTGTCATCCACGATCCTTGCCCCTTGCAATGGGCTGCTGGGCAGGCCAGCAGTGGAAGCGTACAAGATGTCGCTGTTGCCCGACCTGTTATCCACCCATGCTAGATGCAGCACCTGTCCTGAAGGCTCGGCAGCGATCGCCACCTGCGTCTGGTCACCTGGGCCGGTTACGGTCGGGACATTGGTGCTAAAGTTATTGGCTGATGAGGCACCGTATATGTCTGCATTCACGTTCCTCTTGTCCGTCCACGCCAGGTACACGGTATTGTCTGCAGTGATGGCGATGGCAGGTCCTGTCTGTTCTGCTGCATTGGACGTCACCTGCCAATATGTCTGACCTATGAATGCATTGTCCGTAAACGAGACGAAGATATCGTAGTTGCCGCGGCGGTTGTCCTGCCAGGCCACATACAGCCTATGTGGCCTGCGGTGGTCTATGGCAATGGCTGGGTTGAGCTCATTGTCGTTGGAGTCTGTAAGCCTTGTCGTATAGGACCAGGCCTGGCCATCCTTACTGTAACGGGCACAGAGATCCCAGTTGCCCCTGGAGTTGTCCTGCCAGACCACGTAGACGCAGTTGTCATCGGCCACACCTATCGCCGGGTTGCACTGATCTGCTCCATCTGAGGTCAGTTGGATCGGCTGGC
The DNA here is from genome assembly GCA_029907605.1 of Sedimentisphaerales bacterium. Taxonomy (GTDB): domain Bacteria; phylum Planctomycetota; class Phycisphaerae; order Sedimentisphaerales; family Anaerobacaceae; genus DTPU01. The sequence continues at coordinate 10,620 of JARYLO010000042.1, read as the reverse complement.
CCATCTGTTTGGTCTGCTGATCAAACCTCGCCACGTACACATCCCTGCTGCCCTCTGGGCCTGCGTGCCAGGCAAACCAGAGGCTGCCCAGCCTGTCAGCGGCAGTAGAAGGCCTGGCCTTTGGCAGGTCTGCGGGCGCGGTGCTGACCTTCTGGTTCTTGCCGAAAAGCCGCATCTGCGTGGTGAAGCTATACATGCAGGGGTCCATCACATTGCCGGCAAGGTCCTTGGCCGTCACCGTCACCAATATCACCTTATCGAACCCGAACCTGCTGGCCGGCTGGAACACGAACTGATAATCGGACCTATCCCCGGTCCTGTTGCATGTCCCAAGGGGGCCTGTGTATTCGGCCGTATTGCCTGCATATACGGTCTGGCCATCGAGCAGTATCTGGACGGAATTGGCGTCCACGCCAAGGCCGCTGTCTGCGATATGAAGGCTCAGCAGGCTGTCTAGCGGCACCTGTATCGCACCTGGGCCAGGCCTCTGGCCATATACGCTTGGGCCCTTGGTATCTAGGGACGTAACGGTGATCTTCACCGTCTTGGAGTCCTGGAGGTGACCATCGCTGGCCGTGAAGGTCACATTATAGGAGCCAACCTGGTCCTGGCGTGGGGTCCAGCTAAATGTATTACCGCCGAAGCTTGCCCCACTTGGCAGGCCGCTGGCAGTTATGGTCAGGCTATCCCCATCAGGATCTGTGGCGGTCACAGCAAACGACAGTGACGAGCCGGCCTGGATCGTCCTATCATCGATGGATCCGATCTGAGGTGCCCGGTTTATGTCCTGCACCGTTATCTTGATCGTCTCTGAATCCTGGCTGCCTTTGCCGTCGCTGGCCGTAAAGGTCACGTTATAGGCCCCAACCTGGTCATACCCAGGGGTCCAGGAGAAGCTATTACCCGCCAGGCTCGCCCCAGCCGGTAGGCCCGAGGCTGAGAAGCTAACCGCATCCCCATCCTCATCTATGGCTGCCAGCGTAAAACTCAGCAGCGTCCCCTTCACCACCGTCTTATCCCCAATCGGCTCTAGCACAGGCGGATGATTCCCCTGCTGTGCCGGCAGCACCGTTATCGTAACCGTCTGCGAATCCTCCCCACCCTTCCCATCGCTGGCAACAAACGTCACCTCATACACCCCCGCCTGCCCCACCTGCGGCGTCCACGTAAAGACTTGCTTATCGAAACATGCGCCAGAAGGTAACTGGTTAGCAGTGCAGGAAACGTTGTCCCCATCTGGATCGGAAACCGGGACGTCAAACTGCAAATGAGCTAGTTCATCAACTGAATGCACCTGTGCAGAATAGATCTTGGGGGCCTGGTTGTCATACTCATAGCATCCTATTGATGGGGTTCTCTGCCATTTGACACCGCGTATGTCGACCGAAAGGTCGAGATCCGGGCAGATTGGTTGCAGGGTTTCAAGTAGCTCCTGGACAGATAGACCGGCATTTCTACAAGGGCTTCGGGCTGCTAGCTTGAAATCTGACCTGTTGGGGTCGAGAAATATCTTGTTGGGGCTCTCCAAATCAGTCTCTGCTACCACGATGCAATGCCTGGCGTTCGGCTGAGTGGGATCAACTAGATAGGCATATTCGGGCGATGACCACCAGCCCCCACTACCGACGAAACAGCAGTGATAGTATTGAATGTCAGTATCAGTGGTGTTGATAGGAGCGTTGTTTGCACCGAGTGTGTTATAAAAGCGGATGCGCCCGGATTTGCGCAAGTAGTTACCACCAAGAAAAGTGTTGTTTATGACGTTCACAACATGGGAGCTGTCGCTTTCCCATTCGGAGATCCCGCCGTTTGAGAAATTGGCGTAGTAGGTAACGCTGGAGGATCTGGTTGTGAATGCAAGGGTAGGCATCAATACCCTATTATATGCCACCAATACTTGAGTATTTTGCTCGTAAGTAGAAATGCCGTTACGGTGAGGTGATGTGAGTTCATGAAATATAAGGTTTCTGGAGATAGTCGTACGCTGTACGCCCAGAACCTTGATAGATGTTCCCATTGTATTTGAGACGACACAACCATCGATCCAGTGGTCGCTACCTCCTACTATCTCAATTCCTCTGTCAGCGTAGATCATTCGTATCTTGTTTCGCAGGACTCGTACTCGATTGAACTTGGAGTAAAAGAAAAGACCAGCCGCACAATCATGGATATTGCAATCCACGACGCTGACATTGTCGGCTCTTGAATCCCTACTTCCCCAAAAGCCAAAGTGGGCATAACCCCTAATCTCAAGACCTTCGACATGAAAGTGGCCAGATCCGCTGTATTTAATGGCTGGTTCGGTTCGCAGAAAGCCAACGCGAGACTGATATGCGTTAGTGATTTGTCTAGGCCAGTAGAACAGCACGATCTTGTTCGTATTCTCAAGTATGCGCCAAGCAAATTCTCCCGGACGCCTTATTAAGATTGGATGGCCGAGCAGGGAATAGCCATCTCTGGGGGATGACAGGGGATAAGGCACTGGCTTGTCAAGGATAAGTTGCGTCTTTGCTGCATTATACTGAGTTACTAACCGCCTAAACTGATTGTTATTAGCCTTGCTAACAAAGACATCGACAAGTGAACCTGTCCAGAAATCATTGGGCCCATATAAATCATGGTCTACAATAGAGTCGAAATTGTCAATATTACCGTTAGCCATGTTTGACGCAAGGCATTCTGTGTCCTCCAGAAGGTGGTTTAGCGTGGTGTCCATGAAGTACGGACAGGCCTGGCTAGAGGAACAAGCTGGATAGGCTATTTGGCCGTCTTCCATAAGAGTCAAGGAAATCAGGGGAGGTACAGTTTCTAAAGGCAGGGTTATTACCAGAAGGTTGGCCCAATAGCCGTTGCCAGATGCAGCTAACTGTGATTCGCAGGCCGTCCATCCATCCAATGGCATGAGCCCTTCCATAATTACCTTCTCGCCATCGCAAGGCCGCATCACTATCGGAGCAGCCGGGTCTCCACTCTTGGCAGTAACGACAGCCTCCCTGTAGACCCCCTGTCTGATTAGTAAGGTATCTCCTGCAGTCAATGGCGACCTGTTGCTAAGGGCAAAGCTAATGGTTTTCCATGGAGATTCTGCTGAGCCGGTGTTTCCATCATTGCCAGTGCGGATATCGACGTAATACTCCTTTGCGATACCGCGGTTTTGGCTAGATAACAGAAGTAGAAAAACTCCCGCTATCATAACACGCAATGCCCGCATATCGCGAGTTTTATGGGCAAGAGCAATCATAAAATGATCCATAAAATTATTAGTACCTTCACCTGTGAAAAACGCACAATTTACCATGGATACTATAAGATGCAGTGACCCTACGGACAACTACTATGTGAATGAATTCTCCTACGTCCGTCAAATGGGATTGGCAACCATCATTATCCGTGCCGTTATGACGCAGAACTTAGGTAGGAAATCCAACGAAGGGAATGGTCTTGCTGCCTTACTTAGATGGTTTCTGATTCTCAAGGGAGGGCGATTGAAAAAGCATCGAACAGTCCTTGCCGCCCATGGCAAAGGGACCCCGAACCAGATCGCTGAAACCGGAGGCAAGCAATGGTAGGCCTATGTGGGGCTCGTCTTCGTTCAGCTGTTGCAAGCCGGTTGGCTGGCCTGGTGGCATGAGGAGTGGGCGCTCAGTATCCTTCGCTGTGGTTCGATAATGCAAACAGTAGCCTCCCGACTGATCCTGGTAACGAACTTCGGTGCTAACTAATGTGGCAAGTCGGTCCCGATCAGGCACCTATTGGTCGGCCGTCCACATGGACCGCGTAGGAAGCCAGGGGCGCGTTCCCCTGGACCCGGCAACGCCCCGTGTGAAAGATTCATGTTGTACTAATGCCGAGAGGGCTCAAGAACTGACATAGCTGTGGTAGAGAAGATTCTGCCAGTGGTTTTGACTTGGAAGTGTCCTGACTGAGCCAAGGTTGATGAGTATGGAGGCTCATTCTATTGTTCAAGTGATGGCTGGTAGAGGATTTGGTTGTGTGAGAGGCTCCACCGGTCTGACCCCCGCACTCCGAGGGGTTCGATGGACTGTGAGCTCTGGGAATCATTCTTATATCATAGACCATATCCTTACCAGGGGGTGCTATGTTCCTTGTTTGTACCCTTGTGGGGATTAACAGGGCTTGACAAGTTTTCTGTTGGGTGTTATAGGACTCAAGATAGGACCACAGGAGAGTAACAGCGGGCCGGCAGACAGGGAGGGAACCTATAGGAACCGGCCGTGGCCCAAGACCTGGTATTGTGGGTATGGGCATCACTCCGTATCTGACTTGCTCGAAGGCCGGTTCACGCTGGCAAGGTTGCCCTTGCTGCTGCCGATAAACTAGTATATGTTAGTAAGCTAGGATACATGGGTTGCTGTAGTTCGAAGGCTGGTGCAAGGCGAATTAGGTAGGAGCCTGCGATGGGCTTGACATCCTACGGGGACGGAGTCTAGGAGCATGCAGTCCCAGACATGGTTATGGCCCTACATTCTATAACTGTAGAAGGTTTTGGTTTCAGGTTGTGGCCTGTGACCTTGAAGATTCCGGCTTCATCGTACGCTTAAGAACCGGTTCCGACAGGGGAAGATACCTGCATCCTATCTCGCCTCACGTAGAGAGGATCAGATAGTATGGTTGCTTGCGTACCTTAACAGGTCCGACGATTATTACTTCGTTTTAGAGGACCGTTGTACGAATCAGCCGGAAGGTACCATAGCTATATATGATGTGCTGGATTGCGAGTGTGCGGAGCTAGGCCGATGGGTCCTTGCCCAAGGCTCGGCTGGCGCTTATGCAAGCCTCTTTCTGGCCTGGGGAGTGACGTTTGAACAGTTGGGGCTCCAGTGGTTTTATACTAGGACTGTGGAGGAGAATCTGAGGGTGAGGAAGATCTTGGAGTTCACAGGGCTGGTGCGGATAGAGGGTTTTGACAAGGAGGTGTTGTTAGCAGATGGCAAACACAAGTTAGGCGAATATCGCATGGACAGGCGGCAATGGTTACTCAGTAAAGATCGGTTGGCAAGCCGGGTTCTTGGCCTGACTGAGCTGTTAAGGTCAAGACTACGAAAGTAGTAATGGAGGCAAAGGGTGCAAGAGGTGTATATAGACCCAAGGGCTGTAGTTGAACCTGGTGTTACAGTAGGTCCAGGCACGAGGATATGGGGATTTACACACATCCTCAGGGGGGTGGTGATAGGACGCGATTGCAACATCTGTGAACATGTGTTCATTGAGGGTGGGGTGATTCTTGGTGATCGTGTCACGGTTAAGTGCGGCGTCCAGCTTTGGGATGGGGTCATTCTTGAGGATGACGTATTTGTTGGGCCGAATGCCACGTTTACGAATGATCCATATCCACGTAGCCGGCAGCACCTCAAGGAGTATCCTAAGACTATTGTTCGCAAAGGGGCCTCTATAGGAGCCAATGCCACTATCTTGCCAGGTATAATCATAGGGACAAATGCGATGGTGGGTGCGGGTGCAGTAGTCACTAGAGACGTGCCACCGAACGCCGTAGTGGTTGGCAACCCGGCAAGAGTGCTACGGTACCTCTCTGAGAGAGGCTGAAGACGTCCTTTTGCGGATGGGAATAAGAACCACCTATAATGCCCATGAATAGCCGATCTGTCTACGATGCGGCCGTTATTCAGTTTCCTAGGATCTTGGATAACAGGGGTAACCTCACCTTTATCGAGGCCAGGCGGCACATACCTTTTGACATAGCCAGAGTGTATTGGATCTATGACGTCCCAGGTGGGGAGTCCAGGGGCAGCCATGCCTATCGGCAGCTCCAGGAGGTAATCATTGCCCTTTCCGGGAGCTTGGAGGTGTTTCTCGACGACGGAATGGCCCAGAAGGTGGTGACCCTAAACCGGGCGTATTACGGACTCTATGTCCCCAACATGATCTGGAGGAGGATGCAGCAGTTTTCAACAAACGCTGTGGCCCTGGTCCTGGCATCTCTACCTTATTCGCCTGAGGACTATATACGCGATTACGACCAATTCAAGAGAATGAACGGAAGGCAATGAGGACCACAATTGGCGATTGCAAATTGATCGACCTCCCCAAGATCAGTGAGCGCAGGGGTGCGATAACCCCCATCTACAGTGGGACTCACGTGCCTTTCGACATAGCCCGTGTGTACTATCTTTACGACGTCCCCGGAGGTGAAAGCCGCGGGGGCCATGCTCACAAGGAGTTGCAGGTGTTGATCGTTTCCGTAATGGGGGCCTTCGACGTTGTGCTGGACGACGGGGAGGATCGAAAGAGGGTCCGCCTGGACAGGGGCTACTATGGGCTTTATATCCCAGCGATGATATGGAGGGAGCTGGAGAATTTCTCTTCAGGAGGCATCTGTCTTGTCCTTGCCTCCATGCCGTATGACGAGAGTGATTACATCCGCGATTACGACACATTCCTGAAGGAAAAGGGCAGATGAGGATCCCCTTCCTGGATCTGAAGGCATCCTACCTGGAGCTCAAAGAGGAGCTCGATGCTGCTTATTACCGGGTCATGGAATCCGGGTGGTTCATCCTCGGCAAGGAAGTGGAAGCATTCGAGAGGGAGTTTGCCGATTATTGCGGGGTCAAACACTGTGTAGGCGTGGGAAACGGGCTGGATGCCCTTCACCTGATACTGAGGGCCATGGATATCGGTCCCGGGGACGAGGTGATAGTGCCGGCCAACACCTACATCGCCACGTGGCTGGCGGTCTCTCATGCCGGGGCAACTCCCGTCCCTGTTGAACCGGACGAGAGGACCTATAACATCGACCCAAATCGTATAGAAGAAGCCATCACTCCAAGAACCCGTGCCATCATGCCCGTGCATCTCTACGGCCAGCCAGCGGACATGGACTCCGTTAACGAGGTTGCATCACGCCACGGTCTCAAGGTGATCGAGGATGCTGCCCAGGCCCATGGGGCCCGCTACAAGGGCAGGCGGGTGGGGGGGCTGGGTCATGCCGCCGGATGGAGCTTTTACCCAGGGAAGAATCTGGGGGCGTTTGGGGATGGCGGTGCTGTGACGACCAGCGATGACGCCCTGGCAGACCGGGTCCGAGCCCTGCGGAATTATGGTTCCCACGTTAAGTACCACAACCTTTACAAGGGCCTCAACTCTCGCCTTGATGAGCTCCAGGCGGCCTTCTTGCGGGTGAAGCTTCGGAAACTGGACGAGTGGAATGAGCGCCGCCGCAAGATTGCGGCCCTCTACCTAGATAGACTTTCCGGCCTTCCGGGTCTTATCTTGCCTTACGTCCCTGATTGGGCCGAGCCGGTATGGCACCTGTTCGTGGTGCGCCACCCTAGGCGGAATGAGCTCCAACGCCACCTTGAGGGAGAGGGCATCGGAACCCTTATCCATTACCCAGTTCCTCCTCATAAGCAGCCGGCATATCGTGAGATGAATGATCTGCATCTTCCGATAGCGGAGCGCATACACTGCGAGGTCCTGAGTCTTCCCCTGGGACCGGCGATCCAGAGGTCGCAGGCCGACCAGGTGGTCGCTGCCCTTCAGGGATTTGACAAAGCGGCGGATCAAAAGGCGGACAATACCCTGCGGGTCGTTCGTCAGGTATGAGAAAGCCAGCATGAACGAGAGACCCTCGGAAGGATCCTACGGCCAAATCCTGAAGTCCACCACCTTGGTTGGCGGCTCCCAGGTGATCAACATCCTCATCGGGATCGTCCGCACCAAATTCATGGCTGTGCTGCTGGGCCCTGCTGGAGTAGGACTTATGGGGATGTACCAGGCTGCTACGGGAATAGTGGGAACTGTAACCGGCCTGGGCATAAGCTCGAGCGGTGTGCGCCAGATCGCCGAGGCCGCTGGCTCCGGCGACGAGACACGAATTGCCAGAACCATATACACCTTGCGGAGAATATCTCTCCTCCTTGGCGTATTCGGTATGCTTGTCACCATGACCCTTAGCCCTTATCTGTCCCGTGTCACCTTCGGCACCGAGGAGCACGCCTGGGCTATTGCAGTGCTAGGTGTCACACTCTTTCTGGGTTCGGTGTCCGGAGGCCAGGCGGCGCTTGTCCAGGGCATGCGTAGAATTGCGGATCTTGCCAGCATGAGTGTCCTCGGGGCCCTGCTGGGAACGGTCCTGAGTGTGCCCATCATATATTTTTGGGGGGAATCGGGCATCGTCCCTTCGCTTCTTGCGGTTTCGGCCATGATCATACTGCCTTCCTGGTGGTATGCGAGGAAGGTAAAAGTCCGGAAGGTCTCGTTGTGCCTTGCGGACATGATTGGGGAGGCACGCGGCCTGCTTTCCTTAGGCCTAGCCTTCATGGCTTCAAGTGTCATGGGCGCCGCGGTGCTATATCTCACTCGGGTCCTCGTGGTTCGGAAATTGGGCATGGAGAGCGTTGGCCTGTACCAGGCAGCGACTACCCTGTCGACCATGTACATTGGGGTCATCCTAAATGCCATGGGTATGGATTTTTATCCTCGCCTAACGGCCGTTGCCAATGACAACGTCACGGTTAACCGGTTGGTGAACGAGCAAACCGAAGTTGGCCTTCTCCTTGCCACCCCTGGGCTTCTGGCCACCTTGGCCGTTGCTCCTTATGTGATTCACCTTTTTTACTCGGCCCAGTTTGTGCCAGCCTACCAGGTCTTGAGGTGGCAGATTTTGGGCATCTTTCTTCGGGTGGTGGCCTGGCCTATAGGATTTGTGCTTTTGGCTAAAGGCAAGGGTAGGGTTTTTTTTTGGACAGAGCTGGTGTGGAATCTAGTTCACGTGGGCTTCATCTGGCTTGGGCTCCGTTTGTTCGGCCTGATAGGGACCGGGATCGCCTTCTTCGTCCTGTACGTTACTTATACCGCTGGCATTTTCGCTGTGGTGAACCGCATCAGCGGCTTCCGGTGGTCCGCGGCCAACATCCGTATAGGATTATCCCTGATGGCTGTGATCGGTTCGGCGTTTCTCCTGCCGTACCTCCTGCCGGAAGGCTTTGCGTTGATGGTTAACGCAGTGCTAACTATTGGCGTAACCGCATGGTGTCTCAGGGAGGTCTATGCCCTTGTCGGCCCAGCCTGGTTCACCGATTTTGTGTCAAAACTGAAGGACCGTATTGGTTTTTCGGTTTCGCATTTTGAGGAGAGAGGATAAACCAACTCTTGGCACAGGCATGTTTCCTTGTAGTTTCAAGGAGAAACCTTGATTCAACTTCCCCCTGATAGGATCATCCTGATTTAGGGGTGCTTGTTTTAGCATTCGGTTATTGTTGGTAACATTATCCGCCACAAAGTGAAAGTGAGAATGGCAACGATAACGGGTGATTCTCTGGGTTTGGTGTGACGTATGTCCGGTAGAGCCCTCGTAAGTTTTATCTTGCTTACATATAATCAGCAGCGGTTTGTGCGAGATGCCGTACGAAGTGCGCTAGGCCAGACTTATAGCCCTTTGGAGATTATTGTTAGTGATGATTGTTCGGAAGATGGTACGTTTGAGGCTATAGCTGAAGAAGTTCGGCGGTACGGGGCTGATCACAAAATCGTATTGAACAGGAACAATTCTAACCTTGGTATAGCTGGGAACCTTAATAGAGCTTGGGAATTGGCAAGAGGTGAGTTCTTTGTGGTACAAGCTGGCGATGATATTTCAGATCCCCGCCGGACAGCGGCTCTGGTAGAGAACTGGATGGCACCATATGAGGTTGATCTTGTGGTATCTGACGTTAACATAATGAATGATGGAGGGCAGGTTATTAGACTTGGTGCTGGTGAGCCTGTTGTTTACCCGACGAGTCTAGACCAGGCGATAGATATTGGTTTCTGTTGTGCGCTAGGGTGTGCAGTTGGGTACTCACGGCGGCTTTATGATTTGTATGGCCCTCTTGATAGCAGGATTAGGACGGAAGATTGCGTACTTCCATTTCGGGCATATTTAGGGAAAGGGGTTCGCTACGTTCCTGTTGCTTTGCTGAAGTATAGGGTACATGGAGGTAACCTGGGATTTGGACTGAGATACAAGCGGCGACAAAGGACGTGGGTGCGACAATTTGATGCCGAGCTGGCAACTAACCGACTTGCAGTGGTTCAAGATTGGCTGAGGGCGGCAGAGCTGAGTGGCACGGTCGGGGTTTCCGGGTTGAAGAAGCTTCATCGGTGGCTGAGGCTTGCAGAGCTAGACCTGCTTGGGTATAAAGGGACCCGATTTGTGGGAGTTACGCTAGCTGCTCGCGCCTTACTTGAGGGACTGGGTTTAAGGAAGGCTGCTGGGTTAATGAAACGGCATTTTCTAAGGGTGGATCTTCGCACTTCTTGAGCTGCTATCTTTGGTGGCTTCAAGATGTGAGTCTGTAACATAACCTAGAGTTTGGCTGGTGGTTTGTCTGATAAGAATGTGTAGGAACAATTGGATCTAATTGTATTGTCATGGAAGACCTTGATATGGCCAAACCACTGGTAAGCGACAACCTATGGAAACTGATCGAGCCAGTTATACCAAAACGGCCTCCTAGGCCCAAAGTTGGTAGACAACCTATTGACGACCGCAAGGCACTGACCGGAATAATCTTCGTACTCAAGACAGGTATACCCTGGCAGTATCTACCCAAACAGATGGGCTGTGGATCAGGCATGACCTGGTGGCGACGGCTGCGAGAT